>JAZSJN010000056.1:0-5797 GCA_045534315.1 Candidatus Scatosoma sp. | reverse complement strand
CTTGAGGACCTTGAGGACCCACAGGGCCTACTTCACCTTGTTTTCCATCTTCGGCGCAAGCAGCAAAGCTGAATACACAGCTCAATGCAAGCATCGCGAGTACTGGAAAAAATTTCTTTTTCATAGTGTTTCTCCTTTATTTTTTATAAATTTTTTTCAAAGTTATTTTCAAATACATAAATCGGGTTTTTCTACGCGGTTACACATTATCTTTCTTCTTTTTTTCTAAACAAAAACAATTAAGTAATTTTTCATGAATGAATCGACCTCCTCTATTCGCGTATTGTTTCTCTTCTTTTGTGAAAAAAAGTTAAAAAACCGCGCAAAATGATCCAATATATGCATTTTTTCTTATTTTAACACTCTTTTTCATAAATGTCAAGAAAAAAATCACATTTTTTTAAAAAAGTTTTTTTTCTTTTACAATTACTTACGCGCGACCTTAATTTTATTTAAGCGCGCGCGTGAGAAAGCCTGATTTTTTTCTTTTGTCATAACATTTTATGCAAAAACATTTTTTAGTGATTTTATTCGCCCCTGTTAGGTTGAAATCAACAACGCGCTCATAACAGGTTGTTGCCCAATTTTTAAGAAGACAAATCTTCTATCGTCGCAGCGATTTGATCGGTATGCGTCCATCTGCCCGGCGTACCATACAGCAACCTTTTCGCCAAATCCCCCGACCCGCACCAGGTCGTCAACAAAACGCCGTTGATATGCCCGTTATCGTGCTCCATGGCATAGCTTAAAAACCTTTCCGCGTTTTCTTTATTTCTCCACGGACAAACCATGATTTTAAAGCCCGCCTTCGCTAACAAATCCACGGACACAAATTTTACGTCGTCTTCATAATGCCAATCACAAACCACAACGTCTTTAGAAATCAAATTTATCGCCTCTTCCGTTCCGGTCTCCGAAGCTTCCCAACTGTTGTAACCCGTTTCTTGGACAGACACCAGCCTGTCGCCCCACATCATAATCCTTCCCCCACGAGAACGCACGTGCTCGTTAATGGAGTTCACCCAGCTCGCATACAACTGCGCTTTCGGGATTTTAGAACAAGTAGGGCATTTCCCAATATGCAATACTTCGTCGCAAGCAATATGCAGCGTGTCCGTTTCAAACGCTTCCATCATCTCGTCTATAAGCTCGAAGATGACGATTTTTGCTACGGGATTACTCAAACATATACTGCGACTGTAAAAGACAGCAGGCTCGTTTTGCAGCTCGTCAAATTCTGGATAAGCGCGCAACAAACCGTCTTTGATATCTGGCGCGACGTTCGAGTGGCCGTGCAAGATCCCGTCCGTCGGATTAGCAGGCAATCCCGATTGATGATCGCACAAATTCATTTTCGGCACTAATTTAATATTATGTTTTCTGCATACGGCAACGATCTTTTTAACGTCTTTTTCCGAAAGCGGATCATACCCGCAACACTCGGGGTGCCGTCTAAACTGATAGCGGTAGCGTATCTGCATCACGATCATATTAAACCCGCGCGGCGCAAGATATTCGTCGATAAATTTGACAACGTCGTCCACTTCTTCCGTGAGCGGCGCTGTAAGAACAATCCCTTTCGTTTTCCAAGGCAATTTCATAAAAACCTACCCCTTTTTATTTGTAAATTTTTTAATTAAAGACTCACTTTATGCAAGATAATCTTTCAGCCAAACGTAATAGCGCGGCGTATGAAATTTCCCTCTCATCGTAGGGTTGAGCGCAAACAGTAAGTGGTCAGGCTCTAAGAGTTTCCCCCCTGCCGTATCGATACGATAGGCGTTAAAATACACTTCGCCCGCCCCCGTTTCAATTGCTTTTTTAGGGAACGTAGCCGTAGCCACGTACCCGTTATCTCGCAACAACACTTGCGTTTTTACAAACGGTTCTTCCACAAAATCAATCCCCAAAACGGGACCGTCTTCATCCTCGCCTTTATACGTCATTTTGGCAAGCATTAAACCGTTGTGCGGACTGATTTCTATCTCGTAATAAACCTTTCTGTCAGGATCCGTACCAATCAAGATCTCGCACACGTCCCCGTCCGAATGGATTTTATTGTATTCCTTATACGGGCAATAATACTCGCTGTTTTCCGCGGTAAACACAAAGGTAAGCATACCGTCGTTTTCGGTAATTTCCACCGTAGTTTTACGCGTGTTTTCTTTCTGCGCCGTTCGGCAATCTTTCAATTCGTATATCATAGCTTTATTCCTTTCTTAAATCTTCATACGACGTGTTAAAGGGCACCGTGTACGGCTTGAACACCTTAAAATCTCTAAATTGGATCTTACTTGCGTACACCCCAAGTCCAACTCTGCCGTATTTTTCTATCGGATTATTGTCTGCCAATTCCACGATCAGTTCGCCGTCCACAAACAAGAACAACCGCTTTCCTACCCTGCCCGTTTGAATATGATATTCTTTGTTTTTATCAAAGCCCTTCAACACAGCAAGTGCGTCGACGTTGCTATCAAGCGGGTATTTTTCAATACCAGATTTCCCCATCCACCAGCCTTGCAATCCACCGACGTAGCTTTCAAACGGTTCGCCTTTTTTATGATCCCAACCGTTGGCGCAAAAGGTAAAATTAATGTCATTATCATACGGCGGCAGCGTTTTACCGTAAAAATCGAGCATAATATCGCCCAAATAATGTTTATGCGAATAGAGCAATCCACCGCCGTCCTCTTCCATAAATCCGACAAGCACGCCGTCTTTCGCCGTCCAAGTTCCGCCGGAAATTTCAAAATCCTTTTCTATATTTTCCTGCCGTGTGAAATCCGCCTTATATAACAATTCACTTTTTTCTTCGATAATATCGATTTCTCTGATCCGCAACATTGCTTTTCTCTCCTTAAAGTATATATAATTATAACGCTAAAAATTCGATTTGTCAACGCTCTCACGCAAGAAAACCATGCGCATATCCCCGCCAATTTTTACATTTAGCTATAATTTTGATTATTGGGTCGTTGCTTGGACGTGATCAACAAAAAACAGCCTTAATCTTGTTAGAATAAAGGCTGTTTTTTGAAAAATACTAAAATGATTTCTTGTCAACCGCTCATTTCAGCGCAAACTCGCCCAACGTTGTGGACAGAATATAGTCGGGCTTTATCTCACGCAATCTAACCATGTGCGGTTGCGTAATATGCACCTTTTGATGTTCTGCGCTTTCCCAAGCCTCAATCAGCAAAATTTCGTTTTTATCCTTTTCAGAATAGTAATAATCGTACCGTAAGCACCCGTTTTCGGCGCGTACAGCATCCACAATCCCTTCCGCTTTTACCTTTTCAATAAACGCTTCTCTTTTTCCGTCAATCGTCTTAAAAACAACGTAAATCGTGTACATACCCGCTCCTTTTGGTTTTTTAAGATTATTATAACTATATTGGTTATGTCTATTATACTCAACAAAAAGCCTTCTGTCAATACTCTTAGAAAAGAAAGAGCCCTCAAACAGCGCAATTTACGGAACGTCGCACCGCCCCTGTCAGAGCTTGTGGCAAGTCACAAAGAAAACGTTCCGTTTTCCGAGCAAAAACACTTCTCGCCCATATTGCCTAAGGCAGCTAAAAATAGTTCGGAAGCCCTTTATTGTCAAGGACTTCCGTATTTCGTATCTTTTCAAATCGCAACCAAATTCGCCTTATTTTTACAGCTTTTTGATTTTAACGCAAGGACGTTTTACAAATGGTTAATCCCCAAACCGCCTCGAATTTCTTTCATATACGCCAAGTCGGTTTCTTGCACGGCGTTCATTTTTTTGAGCTGCCCAATAGCCTTTGGACGGGTAAACAACACCTGCACCCAACGTACCACGTGAAAAATCGGCAACAACCAAATATGCTTTTTCAAAACGGGATAAGAAAATTTCATTTGCTCCTTGGATAAGAAAATCTTTTTCCAAACAGATTTTCTCTTTGCTTTCTTATCATCTGTTTCGTTTGCGTTTGCCGCAACGTCCGACGCCGACTTTTTTTCTTCATTAGCAAACAACGACGATTCTAAAATATGCTTTGCGAGCTTTTTCGTGAACTCGCCCGCTTCCGCATTTTCAAAGAAATACGCAGACACCTTTTCAAACTCGTCTTTGAATTGCCTTAACCCGCATTTTTCAAGCTCAGCATTCAAAAAATCTTCATTTAATTCGTATGCTTTCTTATATAAATAGATGTCTGTCAAATGACGAATCCCCACCCCTGCGCTTTCCGCAAAATGGTACGCCGAATGCCCCAGCAAAGAAATATAAAACCGCTCACGGTCCATTTCGTAAAAGTATTGATACCCCTCTTTTACGTGCGCACCGTCAAACCCTTTGTTCTCCACGCCAAAATACTTTTCAAGCGGTCCAACGAAAATTGTTTTATGTAATTCAAAAATCGTTTTCGTCGCAGGATAATACACAATATCGTGATGTTCGTCATGGCGTTTCGTCGCGAGCCCAAGCTCGTCCACGAGAGCGCGCACTTGCTTTAATTGCTCCACGTCGATAAGCACGTCGCAATCGGACGCATAACGCATATCGGTCGAGGGATAGAGCTTTTTTAAGTGATAGCCTTTGAGAGGCATATACTTCAAAGCGTGTTCTTCAAAAGCGGTCAATACCGTATTGATATCGTACTCGCTTTGCACGTCCAACATAACGTGGCGGTGTGCAGAACGTTGCAAGGCAGTCCAAAACTGCGGAAGAATCTTATCCTTCACGTTTTCAAGTGCTTTGAACACAACCACGCTCATGGAGTGTGACGCACAAAGATTATACAATTGTTTATAGTCAAGCCCGTCGGGAATGTGGTCGATTTTCTCGCCTTTAATCCCTTTTTTTACGCACTCGACAAAGAACTTTTCCGTGTTCGTCACAACCCGTCCCCACCTAATTAATTTTTGTTAGAACTTTCTCCAAACCATTTTATCGACAACACCCGTGTAGCTTTGAATAATCTTCACAACCTTCGTCGATACGTTTTCTTCCACGTAATCGGGTACGGGGATACCATGATTTTCGTCTTTTGTCAAATCTACCGCCGTTTCCACCGCTTGTAAAAGATGCTTTTCGTCGATACCTGCAAGCACGAAACAAGCCTTGTCCAACGCCTCGGGGCGTTCCGTCGAGGTACGGATACATATCGCAGGGAACGGCTTGCCGATACTCGTGAAGAACGAGCTTTCTTCAGGCAACGTACCACTATCGGACACCACCGCAAACGCGTTCATTTGCAAATTGTTATAATCGTGGAAACCCAAAGGCTGATTTTGGATAACTCTCTTGTCGAGCTTAAACCCGCTCGTTTCCAAACGCTTTTTACTTCTCGGGTGGCAGCTATACAAAATCGGCATATCGTACTTTTCCGCGAGCTTGTTGATAGCCGTAAACAGAGAAACGAAATTCTTTTCCGTATCGATATTTTCTTCTCTGTGTGCGGAAAGCAAGATATATTTTTTCGGTTGCAACCCAAGACGAGAAAGCACGTCACTCGCCTCGATTTCAGCCAAGTTATTATGCAAAACCTCCGCCATGGGCGAACCCGTCACGTAGGTACGTTCCTTGGGCAAACCGCAATCGGCAAGATAACGGCGCGCGTGTTCGGAATACGCCAAGTTAACGTCAGAAATAATATCGACGATACGGCGGTTGGTTTCTTCGGGCAAACACTCGTCCTTGCAACGGTTCCCCGCTTCCATATGGAAAATGGGGATATGTAAGCGCTTTGCTGGAATAGCGGAAAGGCAGCTATTCGTGTCGCCTAAAATGAGAAGCGCGTCGGGCTTGCAAGCCGCCATCAGCTTGTAC
>JAZSJN010000177.1:0-4059 GCA_045534315.1 Candidatus Scatosoma sp. | reverse complement strand
CCGTACAATGCGCGATAAACGACCAGCGTTTCCAGCGTTTCGCTGTCTTTTGCCAAATGCAAAACTTCGTATTCCCCGCCCTTGAAATGACGGTATTTTCCAAGCTTGATTTCTTCCATACTACCCCTCCTTAATACCCCTAAATTATACCACGCGATTTCCCCTTTTGCAATACAGCCAAAGAAAAAAGGCAAAAAATAGCAGAAAAATGAAATTTTCCGACATAAAATAATAGCTTTTTCTTGTAAAAAAGTATATAATAATGCCGTTTGAGCGCGTCATTCGCGCGCAAATAAGCATTAGCAAAGAAAAACCACGCAAAGGAAAAAGACATGAGAGCGCACGCGGCAAGTTCAAAACATCATCATTTTCATATCGGCTTGTTTTTACACAGCCGCGTTTTGCCTTTTATCAAGAAAAACGCCGTGCTTTTGATCGCCATTTGCGCGGCGGCGATCACGACCTGTATCGTGCCCCCCGACAAGGCATATTTGGACTATTTTGATTGGAAAACGCTGACCTGTCTGTTTTGCGTTTTGGCGGTGGTCTGCGCCCTGAAAAACATTCGATTTTTCTTCTTTTTGGCGCAAAAAATCGTACGAGCGTTTAAAAATGCGCGCGCCTGCGTACTCGCCCTTGCGTACGTTACCTTTATCGGCTCGATGCTGATTGCCAACGATATGGCACTTTTGACCTTTTTGCCCCTTGGATATTTCGTGCTCTCGTCCACGGGCAAGAAAAAATACATGGCATTCACCTTTATTATCCAGAATATCGCGGCGAATTTGGGCGGTATGTTAACGCCCTTTGGCAATCCGCAAAATTTGTATCTGTATACCAAATTTGCCATTCCCACGGGCGAATTTATGCTGATCATGCTCGTTCCCTTTTTAATTTCGGTGGCGCTGATTACGGTATGCTGTATGATTTTCGTCAAAAAGGAACAAATGACGATTGAAGAAGAAAAAATCACGTTGCCCCTTTGGCGAACGGTTATCTACGGCGTATTGTTTGCGCTGTCGATCGTGATCGTGTTCCGCGTGATCCCCTTTTGGATCGGGCTGATCGTGATCCCGATTGCGCTATTGTTTTTAGATAGAAAGGCGCTTGGTAAGGTCGATTACGGTCTGCTTTTGACCTTTATGGCATTTTTCGTCTTTTCAGGGAATATGGCGCAGATTCCTGCGATACAGCGCGTTTTCGGCAGTTTAATGAACAAAAACGCCTTGCTCGTTTCCACGTTTTCCTGCCAGATCATCAGCAACGTGCCGTCCGCGATTTTGTTATCGCAATTTACGGGCAATTATAAGGCTTTATTGCTTGGGGTAAATATCGGCGGATGCGGAACGCTGATCTCGTCGCTTGCCAGCCTGATTACTTTCCGCGAATACACGGCGCACAACCACGGTGGTTCCAAGAAATACATCTTGCTTTTCTCGGCGTTTAACTTTGCTTTCCTTGGTCTATTGCTCGGCGCGTGTTCGCTATTGCTCTTATTATAATTATATCGTAAAATAATACAACCGCCCGTCTATGTAGACGGGCGGTTTTTTCGCAAATATTCGGTTTAATTGCCCTGTTTACTTGCCGCCAAGGCATTTAACCAGCACGGCTTTTTGCGCGTGCAGACGGTTTTCTGCTTCGTCGAAAAGTTCGCTTGCGTGCGCTTCAAATACGTCCGCCGTGATCTCTTCGCCGCGGTGCGCGGGCAAACAATGAAGTACCATTGCCTTTTTATCCGCTACTTTCATAACTTCCGCATTGATTTGATAATTTTTGAAAACCTTCTTGCGTTCTTCCGCTTCGCTTTCCTGCCCCATGGACGCCCAAACGTCGGTGTACAAAACGTCCGCGTCTTGCGCCGCCTCCAATACGTCGTCCGTGCAAGTGAACTTGCCGTTTTCTTTCGCCCAAGCCATAATTTCCGCGTCCGGTTCGTACCCCTTAGGGCAAGCAACGGACACTTCCATACCCATTTTGATACCGCCGACAATCAAGGAATTGGTCATATTATTGCCGTCGCCGATATAGCACAGCTTATTGCCCGCGCACGCGCCCTTGTATTCGCGAATCGTCATAAGATCGGCAAGCACTTGGCAAGGGTGGCAATAGTCCGTCAACCCGTTGATAATGGGGATAGAACCGTAGGTTGCCAAATCTTCCACTTCCTTTTGGGCAAACGTGCGAATCATAATCCCATCGAGATAACGCGAAAGTACGCGCGCCGTATCTTCTACGGGCTCGCCCCTGCCGATTTGCAGATCGCGCGAGCTTAAAAACAGCGCGCTGCCGCCAAGGTCGTACATGCCCACTTCAAAAGATACGCGGGTACGAGTGGACGATTTGGAAAAGATCATACCAAGCGTCTTTCCTTTCAAAAGGTGATGCTCGATCCCGTTTTTCTTTTCAAATTTCAGTTGGTCCGCAAGATTGAGAATTTCCGTAATTTCCTTTGTGGACAAATCCATCAGTTTTAACAAATGTTTCATTTTTCAAGCTCCTGTTTGATGATTTCAATCGCCGTTTTCAGCGTGTCGAAAGGTATATTCAAGGCGGGCAACAACCGCACCTTATTTTTCGCTTTGATCGCAAGTACACCGCGTTCCATACAGTTTTTGATGATCTCGGATGCATCCTTCTCCGTCTCCACGCCGATCATCAAGCCCATACCGCTCACGCTTTTCACGCCCTTAGCCGAGCCAAGCGTTTGGAAAATATACGCGCTCTTTTCTTTGACTTCGCTAAGCAGTTTGTCGTCGATACGTTGCAAAATATTGAGCGCGCCCGCGCACGCCACGGGATTTCCGCCGAACGTCGAGCCGTTCAAACCCGCCGTAAACAGCGTTTCGGCTTTTTCGCCGAGCATGGTCGCGCCGATAGGCAAACCACCGCCCAATCCCTTTGCCGTCGTGACAACGTCAGGGGTAATACCGTAGGCTTGGAACGCATACAGGCTACCCATTCTGCCGTTGCCCGTCTGCACTTCATCCACGATCAATAAAAGATCGTTTTCTCTCGCTAATTTTTCCACCGCTTTGACGTAATCGGCGTTCAATGCGGTCACGCCCCCCTCGCCTTGGACAAGTTCGATCATAATACCGCAGCATTTATATGCGCCAAGCAGGGCTTTCATCTCGTCAATATCATTCGCCGCCGCATGCACGAATCCGTCCGTCATCGGGGTAAAATGTTCGTGGAAAACGTCTTGCCCCGTCGCCGAAAGGGTAGTAATCGTACGCCCGTGGAAACTGTTTTTTAAGGTTACAATTACGTAATAGTCCTTGCCTTTTGTCAATTCGCCGTGTTTTCTCGCCGCTTTAATCGCGCACTCGTTCGCTTCCGCGCCGCTGTTGGAAAAGAACACCTTTTTCATGCCCGTTCTTTGACAAAGCTCTTTGGCAAGCAGCGCGCAAGGCTCGTTGTAATACAGATTGGACGTGTGCTGAATTTTGTCAAGCTGCGCGATTACGGCTTGTTTCCATTCTTCGTCGCCAACGCCAAAGCTATTGACGGCGATCCCCGTACCAAGATCGATATATTCCTTGCCTTGTTCGTCGTAGACGATAGAGCCCTTGCCGCCGACAAGCTGCACAGGAAAGCGTGCGTACGTACCTGCAACGTATTGTTTGTCTGTTTCGATTATATTCATAGGATACCTTATTTTTTATATTTCGTTCCGGATACGAACATTGTGCCAAGCCCTTCGTCTGTCAAAATTTCGATCAGGATCGCGTGGGGAACTCTGCCGTCCAAAATAAAGACTTTGTTCACGCCGCGGCGGATCGATTCGATACAGCAATTGATCTTGGGGATCATACCGCCGCTGATCACGCCGTCACGGATAAGCTTGGGCGCGTCGGATACCGCCACCTTGGAAATGAGCGTAGACGGGTCGTGTTTATCCATGCAAAGTCCAACGATGTCTGTCATAGAGATCCAACATTCGGCTTTGAGTTCGGCGGCGATACGCGCCGCCGCCGTGTCTGCGTTGATGTTGTAGGGATTGCCGTTTCCGTCGTACCCAACGGTGGAAATAACGGTGATATACCCCTTTTCCAA
>JAZSJN010000169.1:0-15958 GCA_045534315.1 Candidatus Scatosoma sp. | reverse complement strand
TGCGCTTTCACCGTTTCGTACCTCCGTTTCTATTTACACAACGGGACATATTATAATACTTTTTTTATAAAAAAGCTATTATTTTGATAAGCATATCGACAAAAAAATGAAAAAATTCTTTGCTTTTTTTCGTGGGAATATGCTACAATGAAGAAAGAAGGAAACAAGGAGTAGATTTATGCAAGAAATCAAGCTTGGGAAATACCGTCATTTTAAGGGTATGGAATACGAAGTGATCGCGCTTGCGAAACATTCGGAGTCGCAAGAAGATTTGGTGGTGTATCGCGCGTTGTACGGAGAAGGACAGGTTTGGGTACGTCCTGCGTCCATGTGGAACGAAACCGTCGAAAGGGACGGAAAAACGTATAAAAGATTTACCTTTCTCGGATAATATAAAGAGAGAGGAAAGATATGTTAGATAAGCATTTAATCGTAAAAATCCGCCCGATGGCGAACAAAGAAAATATCGTATTTTGGGATAATTACCGCATTACCGTTTTGGGGGAGCGGCTGTTCCGTTTAGAACAAAGCAAGCAAAAGCGTTTTCGCGACAAAGCCACGCAGGCGGTGTGGTTTCGGGATATGCAAAAGACGGAATTTATCTTTACGGATAACGGGGATAGCGCCGTAATCGACACGGGCGCAGCCAAGCTGATTTTATCAAAAGATAGGGGGCAGGTATGCGTTGAACGCGTTGGACGGCGGGTTTTGGCAAACAACGACGGCAACCTTTTGGGCACGTACAGAACGCTGGATAATTGCAGCGCCGACGTGTATTATCGACCTTGGATACCCGAAGAACAGCCCAAAAAGATAGAATTGGGTACAGGCGTTTGCTCGAAAACGGGTGTGGCGGTGTTGGACGATTCCGCGTCGTTAACGTTGGCGGAAAACGGCGAAATTGAAAACGAAACCGCAAACGGCACGGACGAATATATTTTTGCCTTTGGAGACGATTACCGCGGAGCGGTGCAAGCGCTCTATCAAATTACGGGCGTAACGCCCATTGTGCCTCGATATGCTCTTGGAAACTGGTGGAGCAGATACCACGTATATACGGATGAAGAATATCTGCGGGTATTGAACCGCTTTGAAGAGCGGGATATCCCCCTGACGGTTGCGACGGTGGATATGGATTGGCATTATTCCGAGCGTATTAAAGAAGAATTGAACTTCGCCGAAATCGGCAAGGACGGCGTGGAATACGTCGGGGATAGTGGTTATCCCTTAGGTTGGACGGGTTACACGTGGAACGAAAATCTGTTTCCCGATTATAAAAAGTTCTTAAAAGAACTGCAAAAGAAAAATTTGAAAATTACGCTCAATTTACACCCTGCGGACGGCGTTCGTTGGTGGGAGCGTGATTATGAAAATATGGCGAAAGCGTTGGGATTGTCCGATTTAAACGGCAAGCAAATTCCCTTTGATTTTTCGCGCGCAGAATTTATCAACGCGTATTTTGCGGTGTTGCATCGTCCGTACGAAAAAGACGGCGTCGATTTTTGGTGGATGGATTGGCAGCAGCCGAATATTCCTTGGCAGGAATCGCAAAAGGACGGCGCGCAGGAAGATTACGATCCACTTTGGGCGCTTAATCATTATCATTATTTGGATAATGCGGCGGGGCATACCGCGCCGCTCTTGCTGTCGCGATACGCGGGTGTAGGTTCGCATCGATACCCGCTCGGTTTTTCGGGGGACACGGAGATTACGTGGGACACGCTGGGGTATTTGCCTTATTTCACGGCGACGGCGACGAACGTAGGGTATACGTGGTGGAGCCACGATATCGGCGGGCATAATTTTGGGGAAAAGAGTAACGAGTTGTACGTGCGGCATATCCAGTACGGCGTGTTCAGCCCGATCAACCGTTTGCATTGTGCGTGCTATGATACGATGACGAAAGAGCCTTGGGAATACGGCGACGGCGCGGGTTTGATCGCCGCGGAGTTTTTGCGCTTCCGCCACCGTATGATACCGTATTTATATACGGCGTCCAAAAACACGCACGAACAGGGCGTCGCTTTGGTCGAACCGTTGTATTATCGCCACAAGCAAACGGCGGCGTACGAATATAAGCAGACTTATTATTTCGGCGGCGAGTTGTTGGTTGCGCCCGTTACGGAAAAAGCGAAAAAGGACGGATACGCCCGCATAAAGACGTGGTTGCCTGCGGGGCGGTGGACGGATATTTTCACGGGCGACGAATACGAAATCGGCAAGGGTGGCAAAAAAATCACGTTGCACCGAAAGCTAGATAGTATTCCCGTTCTGGCGAAAGCGGGCGGGGTATTGCCTTTGTCTGCGGATAGGGGCAACGGCTGCGATAATCCTAAGCAATTAGAAATTCGTATCTATAACGGCGACGGCGAGTATACTTTGCTGGAAGACGGCTTAGAACGCGGAAAATTTGGCGAATTTAAAACGATATTCACGAACCGATATACGGAAAAAGCGGGGGCATGTACGCAAACGACGGAAATTTACGGCGACGGGGACGGGGGTATCGTACCCCAAAACCGCATTATGCGCTTGCGGTATGAAAACGTGGAAAAGGGGGAAATTCGAGTTTGGCAGAACGGCAGAAAAGTAACCCCAAAAAGGGAGATTACCGATTGCGCGTGTATAGAAATTTCTATCAAGAGCGGGGTACGTTACCACGTTGAAGTGCGTTTTGCGGTAAAATCACCTTTAGAAAAATTACTTGCGCGCGCCCTGCGCGTCATCACCCGTGCCGAGTGGAAAAATACCGCAAAATATAACGCATGGAAAGCGATTGAACAGACAAAGACGGTGGAAGAATACCTTGCGAACGTTGAAAATGCAAATTTACCGGCAATTACTAAGGCGATTTTAAAAGAAACTCTGTAAAGTGATAAAAACGAAAGAAAAAACGGCGAAAAGCCGAATACTGTTGAATATTTGATATTGACAAGTGCTTTTTTTCGTGATATACTATAACAAAATTATTTATAATAATTTTACAAGGAGATAAAGTATGGG
Source organism: Candidatus Scatosoma sp. (assembly GCA_045534315.1). GTDB lineage: Bacteria > Bacillota > Clostridia > Christensenellales > Borkfalkiaceae > Scatosoma. Next base: position 12,955 of record JAZSJN010000169.1, on the reverse strand, counting down.
AAAAATGAAGAAGGTGTTTGCGTGGGTTTTAACGCTCGCTCTTGCGACGTCTTTTTGTGTTGCTTGCGGTAAAAACAGTGGATCGAACACGAATAACAATTCCTCGTTCGACCAAAGTATCCAAGGATCCGAAACCATATCCGAAAACATCGAAAATTCTTCGGACGTTGTAGAGAGTTCTTCGGACGACGTGGAAAGTTCTTCGCAAGAGAGTGAAGAAACTTCGGAGAGTGTACATACCTGTATTACGGACGGGGAGTGGATTAGCAACAAAACCGGGCATTGGTTAAAATGCGATTGCGGTAAATTTGCACAATACGGCAGCCATTCGGGGACGGCTCCTGATTGCGAATCGCAACCGATTTGCGATACGTGTGGTGTTTCCTATGGTAATCCTGTGGGGCATACGTATGGGGAGTTGTCTGACGGAGATGCGGGCAAGGCGTACTATTGCAATTGCGGTGCGTTTATCACCAATGAAGATTTGGTGGATTTCGTTTTAGAAATAGAAAGCGGAAAAGATCCTGTCGTTTTGCAACTTTCCGATCCGCAGATCACGAGCCTGGATCAAGTGGAAAATTACTGTTATCGTTATATCCGTGAAGCGGTTCAAAAGACCGATCCCGATCTTATTATTATGACGGGTGACATTATTTACGGAAGATTTGATCCTAGCGGCGCGATTTTGAAGAGTTTGATAAACTTTATGGAAACATTGGATACTCCTTGGGCGCCTGTGTTCGGCAACCATGACAACGAGAGCTTGAAGGGAGTGGATTGGCAATGTCAGCAGTTGGAAGCGGCTGAAAATTGTCTGTTTAAACAAGGAGATTTAACCGGTAACGGTAACTATTCGATAGGGCTCGAGCAGGACGGCGAATTACTTCGCGTATTCTATATGCTGGATTCCAATGGTTGCGGTGCGCCGATGGTGGACGTTAACGGTAACCCCGGTCCTTCGCCTGCGCCCGGCACAAACGTTGTTCGAACGTCCCCAGGACTTGGTTCGGACCAGGTGGCTTGGTTTAAAGATTCGGTCAATGCAATTCACGCAGTGGACGCAGACGTCAAGATTTCGATGGCGTATCATATCCAGCAGACGATTTTCCTGGAAGCCTTTAAAAAATATGAAGAATACGACGGATTTTTTGCAGACGGCTCTTCGTCTGTCTTGAGAAACCCTTTAAATCTGGATACGTTGGAAACGGCGGACGACACCGATTTTGGATACTTGGGTAGAACCATGAAAGGTCCTTGGGGAGATTCTTTGCTTAGCATCAGCAAGTTAAAGGAGTTGAACGTGGATTCGATTTTTGTCGGACACGAGCATTGTAATAACGTAAGTATCGTATACGAAGGGATTCGTTTCCAATACGGTCAAAAATCTTCGCAGTACGATAGATATAATACGCTTACGCAAGACGGCGAGATATTTGGCGGTTACATCGAACAACACCCAGCGGGTGCAATTCCCCTTATGGGCGGTACGGTCATTCCCATTTCGTCGGAAGACGGCTCGATCGGTACGGGGTATATCTGTTACTACGGCGATCCGTTTGGGGAAAATGCAGCGTAAAGAAATTTGATATAACAAATTTAGTAAAATAAAAAACGGCGGGGTACGTATCGTATCCACGTCGTTTTTTCTATTTTTCCGCTTTATTTAAATCAGTTTATTTTTAGGACAAACCTTAATGCATACGCCGCAGACGCTTCCTCTGCCAACGTCTTGAAAATGCTCTTTCATATAGCGAGAGCATTTTTCTGCGTCGAAATTCCGCGTGCCGTCCGTCGTCGGCTTTTCTCCGAAAATTGCGCCCGCGGGACAAGCTTTTTGGCAAACCGTACACTCGCCGCAACCGTTTTCGATTACGGGCAATTCCGCCGCCAAAGGCAGAGAACAAAGTACGGTCGCAAGACGGACTTTGCTGCCGTATTTTTCGGATAAAAATAGACCGCTTTTACCCACAAAGCCAAGCCCTGAAAGGACGGCTGCCTTTTTATGGGGGTACACGCCGCGATAGGGATTATTTTTGCCAAGGCTTTGACTGGCGGCGATAGGCAGACTTTCCCCACCGAGTTCTTCAATTTTGCGCGCCAAACGGAAAGCGATTTGATCCAACAGGCTGTTCGCCGTGCGATAATGCTGAAAATAGACAAAGGACGGGGCATCTTCGATCGTCTTCAAAACGCCGTCCGAAAGCTTTACCCCTAAGGAGATAGCGTAACGAAGCGTGGACAACGCGGGAACGGGGGATTTCCCCAAGTCGCAAAATCCGACGATATCTGCGCCCCAATCAAGAGCAAACGCCTTTAATTTTTCCTGCAAAGCAGGGATAGTATTCTTCTTGGGGGTAACGGGAGGATCGTTTTGCATGCTTGCACTTCCTTTGATGATCTTTTCCGTCAGTATATCATATTTGCGCGCAAAAGAAAAGCATTTTTCAAAAAAGAAGGTGTTTTCGGTGTGTCGATCTCGCAAAATATTAACAAAATTTTAACATTTTTTAGCGAGAGGGTTGACTTTCGGTGGGAAATATATTATGATAATGCATAAGGAATAATGCTATGAAAAAGTTGTTATTTGTTTTTAATCCGCACTCGGGGACGGGTGTCATACGCAAGCATTTGGCGGAAGTGCTCGACGTTTTTACGAAAGCGGGCTACGAAGTCGTTGCTTATCCCACGCAATCTTCGGGTGATGGGATCAATAAAATTCGCGAAGAAGGGGCAGATTTTGACCGCATTGTGGTTGCGGGCGGCGATGGGATGCTCAACGAAATGGTCAACGGCGTTATGTCTTTGCCCAAGGAAGTGGAAACGGGGTATATCGCCACAGGCACGGTCAACGATTTTGCGGCGACGCACGGTATTCCCAAAAACGTAATCGAAGCGGCGAAAATTGCGGCGTCCGACAACGTAAAAGCGCTCGATTTGGGTAAATTTGGGGATCGGTATTTTGCGTACGTCGCGGCGTTTGGAATTGCGACGGACGTTCCTTATAAGACCAAACAGTCGGCAAAAAACCGCTGGAAAATTTGGGCGTACGTCGTCAATATTATCAAGTGTATCGGACCGAATAAGTTCAAAGCGGCGTGTCGCAAAATGACGGTGGACGCGGGCGACGTTGTGTTTAACGGCGAGTTTATTTTCGGGACGATTTCCAATTCGAAATCGATCGGCACGTTACATATTTTGGTGGACAAGCAGGTGGAGTTGGACGACGGACGTTTAGAGGCGTTGTTTATTCCGCGCCCGAAAAAACTGCGCGAATGGTTTCAGTTGTATAAGAATTTAAAAGAGCAAGATTTCAGTAAGTCGAAATTGATGTTTGTGCGCGCGTCTAAGATCAAGCTGACGATGGAAAAAACGGCGTTTACTTTGGACGGTGAAGACGGCGGCGAGCACGAAGAAATAACGATTACGGCGCAAAAGCAGGTGTTAAAGATCGCTCTGCCCGAGCGGAAAATGGAATGCGCGGGCGAGCTGGCTGTCGCAGACGTGTCTTTGAGTAAAAAGGAGCGAAAAAAAGCGAAAAAGGCAGCAAAGAAAGCGGTGCGCTTAGCGACAAAAGAACACAAGAGAGCAGAAAAGAAAGCAAAAAAAGAGAGCCGATAACGGCTTTCCCTATAAGGAATGTTTTAAACATTATAAAAGACTAACGAAAATTTTCGTTAGTCTTTTCATTTTGCTTTAAAACTATAATGTACTATGCCTCGATCAAAAATTTTAAACAATTTGTTTCAAGATAAAATAAAGAGCAATTAACACTCCAATAATTCCTAAAACTTTTATTAATATGCCTAAGTATTTATCTGCAGTTTTAAGTTGTTCCTTTTCCTTGTTTTCATTTGCTAATTTCTTTTCTTTTTTAGCCTTCAAAATATTATTTTTTTTCGTTTGTTTTTCTTGTTGTCTTTTTATCATTTCATTTTGTTTTTTTACGTTTCTTTCTGCTACGACATTAAAAAAGCAATGTAACGCGCGATGGTATTTTATATGGTTGTAATCAGTTGGTGCTTTTACTGATACGTAGAAGCGATTTGTAAATAAAGATAAAAAGGATGCAATCAATGCTAAAAGCTTGTGTATAGGGAGGAGTAGCATATAAATTATAAATAATGGATACCTTGCTACATATTTTCTGGCGTCCTCTACCGAAAAGGAATGAGTTTCTCCGTTTGTTTCATATGAGCCTACCTTGTATCCATTATCATCATAAATATTGTTTTGTACCTTATCTGTATAAGAATAATAACTAGACGTGCCATATTTTTTATTTCTTTTAAGAAAATAAGAAGACCTCCCATCTTGAGCATCAGATGCATAGTATGAAAGAAGTATAAAACCCACGCCCAATAAAGAAAAAGCCACACAAAAAAGCCAAAAAATGCAAGACAAAGGAAAACAAAGGACTGCCAGCATAAAAGTTCCTAATTTTTTCGTATAACTCATAAAAACCTCCAAAAATTTATTAAAATAAAAAAGTGCGCAAACCGAAGTTAACGCACTGAAAAAATGCGAAACTCCAAGTTGTCGCCAAACGAACTTATCGCAAGTATAAGCATAGCCATACTATCGAACGGGAGTCGCACTTTTACCAAATGGATTTCTGTTCGAATAGTATGACAAAATAGGAGCATAATTATCCTATAAAAAAAGAAACCATGCCTATTTGCGACAATATTAAGTTCGTTTGGATTAATTATTATAGCACATATAAAATTTTTTATCAAGTAGTTTTATCAATTATTTAATTTAAATCCCTAAGAGTAACGCCGATAACGGCTTTCTTTTTTTGGTGGAAAATTTCGTAAAGAGAAAGGAAAAACATTGACATTTTTTTTCAGGTAGAGTATAATAGAAAAAGTGAATTGAAAAAATGCAGGCGTATCGAAGCGGTCATAACGAGGCGGTCTTGAAAACCGTTTGGGGGAAACCCCACGGGGGTTCGAATCCCTCCGCCTGCGCCAAAACAGACAGTAAAGTCTGTTCTATTTAAATAGCGTATTAGCTTAGCGGATAGAGCAACCTTTTTACGAAAGGTTAGACGTGGGTTCGAATCCCACATACGAAATTTCCATTGCTTTATGCAATGTTTTTTGTCCGACGAATGTCGGACTTTTTCTTTGCCCATAATGTTAAATTCCTCAAAAAACCTTGTACAATTATGCAAATTGTGCTATAATAAAAAAGGAAACATAAGGAGCATAGCATGATTATCAAATTCAACGAAATGGAAGAAAAGAAATTGCAGTCCTTTTACGGCGGAGACGGAGCGTTTATAGCCAATATGTTCGTAGATGATAAAAACAAAATTTTGCGCGGGAAATTAGTGCCCGGCGCGACGATCGGCTTGCATAGACACGAGCCGACTTCCGAAATTATCTTTATCACGGCGGGCAAGGGTAAATCCGTTTGCGACGGCAAAGAAGAGATTTTGTCGGCTGGCGATTGCCATTACTGTCCCAAGGGCAGCGAGCATTGTTTGATCAACGTCGGCGACGACGACCTTTGTTTTTATGCGGTCGTGCCGCAACAATAAGGATGCAACTATGGAAAAGGTGGTAAAAAAATTTAACGAATTGACGACGGCGGAGCTGTACGAAATTTTGCGCGTCCGCGCCGAAGTTTTCGTCGTGGAACAAAACTGCGCGTATCAAGATATGGACGGCGTGGATTTGGACGCGTACCATGTTTTCTTGCGCGAAAACGGCAAGATTGTGGCGTATTTGCGCGTGGTGGACAAGGGCAAACGCTTGGACGAAGTGTCGATCGGCAGGGTGATTTCCTTAAAGCGTCGTCAAGGCGTCGGGGGCGAGCTAATGCGTTTTGGACTTGACGTCGCAAAAGAAAAATTTGGCGCGCGCGTGGTCAAGGTCGGGGCGCAGGTGTATGCAAAGCCCTTTTACGAGAGCGTAGGCTTTACGCAAATTTCAGACGAATATATGGAAGACGGAATTCCGCATGTCTATATGTCGCGCGAAATTAGGTAACGAGAGAAAGGAAAAGAGGTTTCATGGAAACGAATGAACAAATAAAAAAGACAAAAGGAAAAAAGATTTGGGGCGTGACGTGGCGGATTCTTTGCGGAGTTCTGGTGTTTTTATGCACGGCGGTATTCGCCTTTGTCGCGGTGGATCGCGTCCGTTTTCACGCCTTTTATAAAAGAGCGGAAAGCACCTTTGCCGTACCCGGTATTCACAGCGGTTACGTGCCGCAGGGATTTGATTATGATCAGGAGCAAGGTGTGTTTCTTGCCACGGGGTATATGTCCGATAAAACGGCTTCGCGCGTGTACGTTTTAGACGGTAAGGGCGGAGAGTATTACACGTCGCTTTTGGACGTTGACGGCAGCGCGTATGTAGGACACACGGGTGGTATCGTACATAACGGCGATTACGTGTATATCACGGGCAAAAGCGGGCTGGACGTGTTTTCCTATCGGGATATTTTGGACGGCAAGCCGACGGTGGCAAAATGCGGGGAAATAAGATCGTATCTTGATCCTGCCTATTGCTATATAGCGGACGGATATTTATTGACGGGGTCGTTTTACCGCGCAGGAAATTATGAAACCGCCGATTACGAACGCATGACGACGCCAAACGGCGAACAAAATCTTGCGATAATGACGGTTTTTAAGCTGGACGAAAGCGCAGAATTTGGGGTTAATCCCGACCCGTGTGCGGTCATTTCCACGCGCGGCTTGGCGCAAGGTATGTGTATTACGGACAGCGGAAAAATTGTATTGTCGACTTCGTATGCCTTGGCGGCGTCGAAATTGTACGTATACGACAGCGCGAAATTGCAAGTAGAAGACGGGTACACGTTTGCGGGGGAAACGAAAGACGGCGTTGCGTTTTCCTTTGACGGAGTCAAGCGGGTGTTTTTAGACGGAGCAAGCCACGTGGATACGATCAAAGCGCCCTGCATGTCCGAAGAGCTCGTGTATTTGAACGGTAAAATTTATATCATGAACGAGTCGGCGTGCAATTTATATATTTTCGGAAAACTGACTTCGGGACGAAAAATTTATGCATATCCGTACGTGTAAGCGAAGATAAAGACAAAATAAAGCCGCGGCGCTTAAATTAAGCGCCGCGGCTTTTTGAATGTGCGATTAGATATCAAATTTAGGGGGTGTATCCAACTCGGCAGGTACGTATTTTCCGTCTTTTTTCCGTTGTCGTACACATTCCGTTAACAGATATTCGATTTGTCCGTTGATCGAGCGGAAATCATCTTCCGCCCACGCCGCAATGGCATTATAGAGTTTGGAAGATAATCGCAACGGAATTTGTTTTTTGGACGTATCGTTCATAGCTTATCCCTACCTGCAAATAATGTTCTTTTAGTAAAGACTACCCGTGTTGACAATGGGCTGTGCGTCGTGGTTACCACAAAGCACCACCAACAAGTTGGAAACCATTGCCGCCTTGCGTTCTTCGTCCAGTTCCACCAAATTACCATTTTTCAGGCGTTCCAATGCCATTTCGACCATACCTACCGCACCATCTACAATCATTTTTCTTGCATCAATAATTGCGGCCGCTTGCTGTCGTTGCAACATCACAGCTGCAATCTCGGGTGCGTAGGCAAGATAGGTGATACGCGCTTCAATAATTTCAATGCCAGCTTCGTCTACGCGACTTTGAATTTCGTCGCGGATACGTGCGGCAACGATTTCGCTAGATCCGCGCAAACTGCCGTCATCTTCTATGCCGTCACCGGTGGTGTCAACCCCGGGAGCGATGTCGTAGGGATAAATACGTACGATATTCCGCAATGCACTGTCGCATTGCAACGAAAGATATTCCTTATAATTGTCTACGTTGAACGCTGCTTTTGCAGTATCAATTACTCGCCACATAACCGCAATACCAATTTCCACGGGGTTGCCCAAGCAGTCGTTGATTTTTTGGCGGTTGTTATTTAAGGTCATAATTTTCAACGACATTTTCTTGTCGATTAGGGAATTTCCGTTATGGAGTGGAAACGTCGGTTTGTCGCCGACGTCGCCACTTTGATTGAGCTTGGTTTTCGCTGCTGGATTGATAGCGATACAAAAAGGATTGATGGCGTAAAATCCAGCGCCTTTAATCGTACCTACATATTTACCGAATAAGGTTAAAACCAAAGCTTCGTTCGGTTTCAGCACACGGAGCCCTATCATTGGAATCCAAGATGTTATTAGTATGAATACGGAAACGCCCGCGATAATCCCCCAAATAGGGGTGCTGTTTTCGCTGCGGTTTTTTAAAATCGAAGCGAAAACAATACCTGCAATCGACAGTAATTCAAAGAAAATAGACAGCAACAAAACGCGCATACCATGTTTTTTGTTTTGCAATACGATTTCTTGCATAATCAAATCCTCCTATATATGATATCAAAATGATATCATAAAAAGTAGCCGTTGTCAAGCGTTTATATTTAAATAAAAAAGAATGCCGAAATAAAAAAGAAACGCCGAATCAAATCAGCGTTTCGTATTCTTCGTATAAGGCTTCTAGTTTATTTTTGATTTCTTCCAAGCGGTTGCATTTTTCCGTGAGCAAGGCGAAATTTGCCGTTACTTCGGGGTTGGCAAGATCGGCGTTTAACCTTTCGTCTTCTTCTTCCAAGGCGGCAATTTCGTCTTCGATTTTTTTGATGCGGGTGCGGCGTTTTGCCTCCTGCGCCCGTTCTTCTTTGCTCCGATAATAGCTTTCCTTATGTTCGGAATTTTGCTGCGCGGTGAGGGCAGAGTCGCGTTCAACTGCTTTTTGCGTCGCTTTTGCTTGCGTTTTATAGGCGGTGTAGGCGTCGTACGTGCCCTTAAATTCCGTCGCCGTGCCGTCTTCTAGTTCCAAAATTTTTCCCGCAAGGGCGCGGATAAAATATCGATCGTGCGAAACGAATAACAGCGTGCCGTCAAATTCCTTTAACGCCGTTTCTAAGCTTTCACGCGCCGCCAAATCGAGATGGTTGGTCGGCTCGTCCAAGATCAAAAAATTGCCCTGTTCGCAGGCGAAAACGGCAAGGGCAAGCTTTGCGCGTTCGCCACCCGAGAGCATGCGTACCTGCTTTTCCATATCTTCGGCGGGCAACCCCGCTTGCGCCAAAATACCGCGGATTTTGGTCTGATCCCACGTTACGTGTCGTCCCCAAAGCTCCCCAAGTACCGTTTCGTTGGGCGAAAGGTTGGCGTTTTCCTGATCGTAGCAGGCAATTTTTACAAAACGCGCAAACTTGATTGCAGGATTTTTCCCGCGTACGATTTCTTTTATAAGCGTTGATTTCCCCGTGCCGTTATCCCCGATTACGGCGCATTTTTCGCCCCGCATTAGGTTGAAAGACGCATTTTCGAGTAACGTCTTTTCGCCCGCGTTCAGGCGCAAATTTTGCACTTCCAGCACCCGTTCATACGGCTTTTCTGCATAGACGAACGTAAAACGCGGGGGGACGGGTGGCAACGACGGCTTTTCAATCAGCTCCATTTTCTCTAATGCAAGCCGACGGGATTGCGCCATTTTAGTAGTGGATGCGCGGACGAGATTGCGATCGACGTACTCTTGCATGTGCGCCCGTTCTTCCTGCTGCTTTTCATATTCTTTCAAAAGGCGCGCGGTTTTTTCCGCTTTCAATACCTTATATTTCGTGTAATTACCCTTAAAAACGGACAATTTTTTATTTTCCAACTCGTAGATCGTGGAAACGAGTTTGTCCAAAAAATACCGATCGTGCGACACGGTCAAAATCGCACCTTTAAAGGTGGACAGGTATTCTTCCAACCAAAACAGCGTTTTCATGTCCAAGTGGTTGGTCGGCTCGTCCAAGATCAAAAGTTCGGGTTCTTCCAACAACAATCGGCAGAGCTGTAAACGTGTTTTTTCTCCACCCGACATGGTATAAATAGGTTGCTCGTAATTGTTTTCAAAGCCCATACCGTTGAGAACGGTGCGGATGTGCACTTCAAAATGATAACTGTCGCGCGCGGCAATCTGCTTGTTCAACGCGTCGTATTTTTGGCTCAAAGCGCGGTATTCATGACTGAGCTCGTCCGTTTTTGCAATTTTTTCTTCCGTTTCGCGCAAGGCTTCGATCGCGCGAATATCCGCGGTGAAAATTTCTCGCATTTCTGCAAACACGGTGTTTGCGGAGTCATATCCGCCGTTTTGCGCCAAATAACCGATACGGATACCGTTTTTGCGGAAAATCGTGCCGTTTTCGGGCTCTAATTCCCCTAAAATTAGGCGAATTAAGGTTGTTTTACCTTCGCCGTTCCCGCCGATCAATCCGACACGTTCCCCCTCGTTTAGGGAAAAACAGACGTCTTGAAGTAGCGAGCCGCCGCTAAAACCGAAATGTAAATTGTCTGCGGAAATCAGCATGTTCGCCTCCTGCATAGTTTGTGTTTGCTTTTCGCAAAATAAAAATATGGATAAAAAGAAATTATTTGTAAAAATTCGCGCTTGGGAAAGTGAAATCGCCTATGCCACACCCTCGCGCGCCGCTACGCTTACCCGAAAGATCGCAAGACACAAAGGAAAGGTGTTTTAAATTGCGTATTTTGAACACGGTCGGGGGGTAATAGGTCAAAAATCCCAAGACGGGATATACTTTTCGCCGCTAGATTTGCGTTCCTGCGCAAACAGATTGACAATGCCAAGCTCCGTCGCCGTATCGATTGCGGCGTTGTATTCGCGCGCGGTGATTGGACGAGAAAGCTCGGGATATTTTTCGACGTCCCCAAAGGGGGTGTATTGGCTCATTAGGCTAAGATAAGTGTCCTTGGGCAACGTGCGCGCAAACCATTTCAGCAATGCTTTTGTGTCCGAAGTGCAAAGGGGCATGACGAGATGGCGTACGATACAGCCCGAAAGCATTTTTCCGTCTTCACGGAGCGTGAGCGGTTTGGCGTTTGCCATAAACTCAATTGCCGTCGACGCGACGTCAAAATAATCGTCCTTACCCAAATACCGTCGCGAAAGGACGGGGGAATAAAATTTCATATCGGGCAAGTAAATATCTACGAACGGATCGATACGTTTTAACGTGTCGATTTTTTCATATCCGCCCGTATTGTACACGACGGGGATTTTCGGCTTATAAATTTCAAACGCGGGAACAAGGTATGCCGTTAAATGGGACGGGGTAACCAGCGAAATATTTTCCGCGCCCATATCTTCCAGCTCCTTAAAAATATCCGCCAAGCCCTGCGCCGTGATCGCTTTACCGCGCTTTGCGCGCGAAACTTCGTAATTTTGACAAAACGTGCACCGCAGATTACAGCCCGTAAAAAAGATCGTGCCGCTGCCCTTTTTAAAAGAGATACACGGTTCTTCAAAGGGGTGCAGGTAATATTTTGCAATATGCAACCCCGAAACGCCGCATGCGCCTACGCTGCGCGTACGATCCGCGCCACATTCCACAGGACAAAGGGTGCAATTTTTCAGTTGTTCCGTCCATTCGCCGTTCATAGGAATTATTATAGCATGAATAAAAAAATAATGCAAGCGGCTTTATATATGCGACTTTATATATTAAGAAAAAGTTGACAAAGGCAAAAAAATGGGGTATAATGAAACTCCCAAGAAAAAAGTTGCGCCGAACAGGGCGCGGTTTTTTTGAGTGGAAACTTTTCCGCAAATCCCAGCGGTGGAAAAGAACTATGTTAAAAAAGGTATTTTTACATGAAAAAGTTTTTTACGAGCGAAAGCGTCACCGAAGGACATCCCGACAAAGTTTGCGATAATATTTCCGACGGGATTTTAGACGCGATTTTGGCGCAAGATCCTTACGCCCGCGCGGCGATTGAGTGCGCGGCGGCGTTTGATACTTTGCTGATTATGGGCGAAGTTACGACGACGGCGGACGTGGATTATGAAGAAAAAGCAAGAGAGATTATCAAAGAAATAGGGTACGATTTCGGTAATTTTGCGTACGATAAATGCAAGATTATTACGGCGATTCATCAACAATCGCCCGATATTGCGATGGGCGTAAACGCGTCCTTAGAAACAAAGACGACGGGCGGCGACGAAGCCGATCAACTCGGTGCGGGCGATCAAGGTATGATGTTCGGGTACGCTTGCCGCGAAACCAAAGAATTGATGCCGTTGACGCTCTCCCTTTCGCACCGTTTAGCAAAACGTTTAACGGACGTGAGAAAGAGCGGGATTTTGCCTTATCTTCGTCCAGACGGCAAGACGCAGGTGACGGTGGAATACGTAGACGGCGTGGCAAAACGCGTGGACACGGTGGTTGTGTCTACTCAGCACGACGGGGTTGTTTCGCAGGAACAAATCCGCGGCGACATGAAAAAATTCGTTATTGACGAGATCGTGCCTGCAAATCTTATGGATGAAAACACGAAAATTTACATCAATCCGACGGGGCGTTTTGAAATTGGCGGACCGGAAGGGGACAGCGGCTTGACGGGCAGAAAGATTATCGTAGACACCTACGGTGGCAGATGCGCGCACGGCGGCGGCGCGTTTTCGGGGAAAGATCCTACGAAAGTGGACAGAAGCGCGGCGTATTTCTGTCGGTATATCGCGAAAAATCTCGTGGCGGCGGGGCTTGCCGACGAAGTGGAAATTCAGGTTGCGTACGCTATCGGCGTAGCAAAACCCGTTTCCGTGTTTGTAGACAGCCACGGCACGGGTAAGTTCAGCGACGAACGCTTGGTGGAAATCGTCAAGGCGGAGTTTGATCTTCGTCCGTATGCGATTATCCGCACCTTGGATTTGCGTAAGCCTGTGTTTAAAAAGACGGCGGCTTACGGGCATTTTGGCTACAAGGGTTTTGCGTGGGAACAGCTTGACCGCGTGGACGATCTGAAAAAATACCTTTAATCATATAAAAATAAATATCCCCGCGTGAAAACGCGGGGTATTTCATATGCGGGCGAAGCCCTATGCTACCAGCCACCCTCTACAAGGGTATTGAGGTCTGCCATTTGCAAAGT
>JAZSJN010000171.1:0-7879 GCA_045534315.1 Candidatus Scatosoma sp. | reverse complement strand
CCATTCGCGAAAACGGTTTGCCTTGCGGTTGCGGGCGAAAGGGCTGTTATGAAAAATACGCGTCCACGACGGCGCTTATATCCCAAACCCGTCACGCTATGGTGGAGCGTTTGGATAGCGTTATGTGGCAAGTTGCGGACGGCAAAATCGAAAACGTGGACGGCAGAACGGCGTTTGCTGCGGCTCGACGTGGCGATAAAACGGCGCAGGCAGTCATTGATCAGTTTGTAGGCTATCTTTCGGAAGGGATTGCCGACTTTGTCAACATTTTACGTCCCGAAGCGATCGTTTTGGGCGGTGGTATCGTTGGCGAAGGCGAAGCCTTGTTTGAACCGCTTCGTAAAGCTGTTGACGCAAGGACGTATATTGCAATGGACATCGTTCCTTTGAAGATTGTCGGCGCAAAGCTTGGCAATAAGGCGGGTATGTACGGCGCGTATTCTATGGCGAAAGAGTTGCTAGAAAATGCATAAAATTGATAAAAAAGAGTACAAATACGCAATAAATGAGCAGTGGGATTGCCTTGCAAAGATAGAAGTATTTATGGTATACTGATCTCGTGATCAGTATGATCACGAAATCAGTAGGAATATAAGGACATGAAAAAAAACATATGCATTGAAAATTGGCGTTTGGCGTGGTTGCCCAATGCGAAAGTAAATAGCGAAAACGTGGTGTTAAAGACTCCCATGGACGTGGAGCAGGGCGGTTATCCAACGATTGCAGCAAGCGTTCCGGGGAATTTTGAACTGGATTTTATGCGCGAAGGGTTGATGGAAGATATCTATTTTGGGGATAATTCCGTCAAAGCGCAAAAAAACGAAAATTTACATTTGTATTATTTTACCGAATTTACCTACGAAAAGCAGGACGGCTTTGACAGCATCTTGCTTTTTGAGGGTGTGGATACGGCGGCGGAAATTTATCTGGACGGCAAATTGCTTGGTTTCGTTGAAAATATGTTCTGTGAACACAGATTTTGTTTAAAGGGCGTAGAAGACGGCAAGCATACTTTGCTCGTACATATTTTACCTGCGGCGATTTATGCGAGACAATTTGATTTGCCTGCTATGTGTTACGGTTTGAAATACAACCACGACGCGGTACAGATGCGCAAATCGATGTCTATGTTCGGTTGGGATATTATGCCCCGTATCGTGTCGGGCGGGCTTTGGAAACCCGTATCGATCGAATATCTGCCAAAATCCCGCATCGTCAATCCGTTTACGTACGTAAGAGAGTTTATTGATGAAAACAACGTCAGCGTGGAAACGAATTTCCGTATCGAAACGACGGCGGATTACATGTTCGATTTCACGGTGGAAATGACGGCGCGTTGTAAGGACAGCGTGTTTACGAAAAAGTACGCGCCGTATACGGCAAACGTGCGCTTTAATCAGCAGGTAAACGATCCCTATCTTTGGTGGCCCAAGAACTACGGCGAACCGAATTTATACGAAATCGAACTCGTGTTGTATTACAAAGGCGTGGAAGTTGATCGGGTGCAATACCGCACGGGGTTGCGTCACGTTTGGCTTAGACGTACTTCACAATCGGGTGAAAAAGGGGATTTTTGTTTTATCGTCAACGGAAAGCGGATCTTTGTTTTGGGTACGAACTGGGTGCCTACCGACGCGTTCCCGTCCCGCCACGACGAATACACGCTCCGCGCGATTCAGCTTGTGGACGATATTGGCTGTAACATGATCCGTTGTTGGGGTGGAAATGCGTATCCTAGCGACGTTCTGTACGATTACTGCGACGAACACGGTATTATGGTTTGGCAGGATTTTGCGCTCGCATGCGGGCATTATCCCGACGACAAACGCATTTGCGATTTGGTGCGTGAAGAAGTAAAACAGGTTGTCATTCGCCTTAGAAACCACCCGTCCCTTACTCTGTGGGCGGGGGATAACGAATGTGATTCGTTTATTTCTAATTATTGGCAAGACCACAGCGACGAACATAAGCCGTCGTCTTATCTCAATCCTAATTTGAACGTGCTCACTCGCGACGTGATCTTGCACGAGCTTAGAAATCACGACGCGACTCGTCCGTATTTGCCCAGCTCGCCGTATATTGACGAGATCGTGTACAAATACGGTATGCCTGCAGAAGATCACTTGTGGGGACCGCGCGATTATTTTAAAGGAGATTATTACGGTACAGCAGAGGCCCATTTTGCCTCGGAGATCGGCTATCACGGCTGTCCGTCCCCGAAATCGTTGGAGAAATATATCTCGGCGGAGCAGATGCCGAAAGATTCTATCTATGATATTTGCGACAAACCCGATTGGTTGGTGCATGCGGCGGGTATGGAAACGTGCGTAGAAGAAAATCCGTACGCCTACCGTTTGCCGCTCATGATCAGCCAAGTAGAACGCTTGTTTGGGAAAGCGAGCGCGGATATGGATACGTATGCCCGCCAAAGCCAAGTTTCACAAGGAGAAGCGGTAAAATTTTTCATTGAATATTTCCGCACGACAAAAGGTAGAAGAACGGGGCTGTTGTGGTGGAATATCATCGACGGTTGGCCGCAAATTTCCGATGCGGTAGTGGACTGGTATGGGGTGAAAAAGGTCGCGTACGGATATATCAAGCGTTCGCAAGCGCCTTTGTGTTTAATGTGCGCAGAGCCGAAAAAGGGCGTTCTGCCTTTGATTGCAAGCAACGATACGCAGGAAGAAAAGCGCGTGGAATACACGGTAGAAAACGTAGTTACGGGCGAAAAAGTGGCAAGTGGCAACTTTGCGGTGACGGCGAACGGCTTGGCTCACGTTGCGGAATTGCCCGAACAAAAAGACGGGTTCTATTTGATCCGTTGGACGGACGGAAAGACGGAAGGGGTGAACCACTTCGTTTGCAATATCGGCGATAACTGGACGTGGGAAAGATATGCCGATTGCATGAAAAAAGTAGGCTTCTACGACGAATTTGAAGGGTTTTAATCGTAATCAATAAGGAGTTGTTATGAGAAAAGCATCTTTTATCGCGGCATTTCTCGCCGCCATAGCGTTGTTGGCGTTTGCGGGCTGCAAAGAAGGGCACGGGCACACGGATAACGGCGGGGAATCTTGCCCTATTAGCGAAGAGACTTTTCCCGCAACGGACGGGGTAACGTATCGGTTGTCGGACGACGGTACGTATGCGATTGTCACTGGGTATTTAGGATTGGATACGCAGGTACGTATTGCCTCTTCGTATGAAAACGTACCCGTTACTTGTGTGGACGATTACGCTTTTCTTAATGTGGAGTCATTGACCGACGTTATTTTCCCTGAAACGCTGAAAGAGATTAGAAAAGAGGCGTTTACGGGTTGCTCCTCGTTGACGAAAATTGTCGTGCCCGATTCGGTGGAAAAGATTGGCTTTGGCGCATTTGCAAACTGCTCTGGTTTGACGGAAATCACGTTGCCGTTTGTGGGCGCAAGCATGGAAAATACGGAAAACGTGCATTTTGGATATATTTTCGGGGCAGAAAACAACGCGCAAAACGAGAATTACGTCCCGACTTCTTTAAAAAAGGTAACCTTAACGAAAGCAACGACCATTGGAGAACGGGCGTTTTACATGTGTAGTTCTTTAACGGAAGTCGTCTTGCCTGATACGTTGACCAAAATCGACACGGCTGCCTTTTATTTGTGTTCGGAATTGATAAAAATGATTATCCCTAACAGCGTTACGTACGTGGGCGGTTATGCCTTTGCGTACTGTTACAGTATCACGATCTATTGTGAAAGAACGGAAAAAGATCCTTCTTGGGGAGATCGTTGGAATTACGATTTTCTTGTAATTTGGGGATATACAGGCGAATAAAAGTAAAGATAATTATGCCGCCGCGCTTATGTAAGCGCGGCGGCGTTTCGTTTATAAAAAAAGCGCATAAAAATCTTGAAAACTAAGCAAAATAACGTAAAAGAGGTGCGTTATGTTTCAACCGTATTTGGACGTTTTATGGGGATTTTTAAAGGCGTTTTTGGTCGGTGGGGGGATTTGTATGATCGCGCAGATCATCATCAACTACACCGATCTGACAGCGGGTAAAATTTTGGTAATGTTCATGTTGTTTGGCTTAGTATTACAGGGATTAGGCGTGTATCAATACCTGGTAGATTTTGCGGGAGCAGGGGCGACCGTACCTATTTCTGGCTTTGGCTATCTGCTTGCAAGCGGCGCGATCAAAGGCGCGCAGAAGGGCTTGATCGGCGCGTTGACAGGTTCGCTTTCCGCCGCCAGCGCGGGGATTTCCGCCGCCGTTATTTTTTCCTTTTTAATGGCAATGATCTTCCGCTCTAAGAGTAAGAAAAATTAAGGTGAAAGATCGGATTTATTATCGAAAATATCCGATTGCAGGTAAGTGTCGGGGACTGTGCCCACAATGACGTATTCGCCCACGAGAATTTGCGTGGTTACCGCGAAATTTTTCGTTTTCGACGGCATGACGATACTAATATCCGCGATTACGTGCAAATAGATCGAGTGTTTCGTTTGGTTGATCCCCACGCTTTCAAACATGGACGAAAAGGCGCAGGATACACTGCTGACGGGGATAATGCGAAAATGAATACTCGGTCCTAAACCCGCAAAAGCTTCGATGCCCGTCAGCGCGCCCAAGGGTACGGGAATACCGTTCAAACTAAGATTTTTTAAGTTGGATTGGGAGATAGAGGCGGTATCGCGCGCGATTTTGTTTATTTTTAAGGGATTCGCTTCAAATGCGACAATATCCCCCTGTTCGTTACGGGTGATCGTCACCAGATCTTCGTATCGCATTTCGTCGCTAAGGGTATAATATACGGCGTCGTTGACCGCTACCGTCGTGCTGGCGCGCATGGTCGCTTCGCTGATCGAAATCAAAACCCGCGTCACGTTGCGTTGAAAGTATAAAAAGAGAGCGACGGAAAGTAAAACTACGATTAGTATAAAACTTAAAAGACGGCGTTTACTAAACAGTTTACGCTTTCTTTTTTTGTTTTTTTTAGCGTATGCGGGCAAGTCGTAATGTGGCTTTTTCACAGCATAATCAACCGACGAATCTCGGTAAGGATATTTTCCGTGCCGTTTCTTTCGACGTGTTCTTGCAAGCGGATAAACAGCTCTTTATCCCCAAACGCTGCCTTGATTTCTGGGAGAAGTCGGTGCAAATTTTCCTGCAGCAGAACGCGGCAGAGTCCCTTTTTTCGGAAATATTCGGCGTTTTCGATCTGATCGCCCCGTGACGCGCGGGAAAGGGGAATAAAAATTGCAGGCTTTTTTAGCGCCATGATCTCAAACAATGCGCCCGCTCCCGCGCGGGATAAAACGAGATCTGCGCAGGCATACGCCCCACCCATGTCCGAGATGAACTCTTTTTGGACGTAGTTTTTGATATTGCTTTCCACGCAGTTGCCCTTGCCGCAAACGTGCAGTACGGTGCAAAACGAAGTCAATTCTTTGATGTGCTTACGAACAGATTGATTGATCGCCGCGCTACCGCTCCCCCCGCCCAGCACCAACAACACCTTTTCGTCGGGAGAAATGCGGTATTGTTGTCGCGCCGTTATACGCGAATGGTCAAACAGACAGCGGCGTAAGGGCGCGCCGACGTATTTTCCGTTTTTAAACCGCTGCGCCGTTTCGGGAAAGGACGTCAATACAAGGTGGCATTTTTTTGCAGCCAAACGGTTGGCAAGTCCTGCGGAAAAATCGCTCTCGTGAGTTAGACAGGGGATACGCAGCCGCCGCGCCGCATGGATCACGGGCAGGGCAACGTACCCGCCTTTGGAAAAGACGAGATCGGGTTGGAAAATTTTGATGCCGACTTCCGCTTGTTTTACTGCGCGCGAAAAGGCAAGGGGGATTTTGGCGTTTTGCCAAAGGGCAGATAAACCGCCGCCGCGAATAAGCTTTGGGCAGGCGATTTCGTAATAGGGAATTTGGCGAGTGGAAACAAGCGTTTTTTCAATGCCATTCGTACCCATATAGCAAACGTCCGCTTCGCCACTTGCAAGCAGTTCGTCGATAATCGCAAGGTTGGGGACGACGTGTCCTGCGCTTCCGCCGCCTGTAAAGAGAATTTTTTTCATAGATACCCCCGTAATCGTTCAATATTATTATAGACGGCAGAATTTTCGAATATTCCACAACAATAAAAAACCGACGGCGTATACCGTCGGATTTGTACAATGAAAAGGGGATTATCGATACAGCGCCGTTACCGTTTCGGCGTGCTTGGCTACGCGGTCGCAAAGCTCTTTTGGCGAAAGGACTTTCATGCCTGCGCCAAGGCTGACGATTTTCCGTACCAAAGTTTCGTCGTCAGGCAGAGTGACTTCCGCCTGCCATTTTCCGTTTTTGTATTGCAAATTTTCCACACCCAGCCAATCTTGCGCGTCGGCAAACGCGCTTTCGTCCACGTCGAAAACTGCTGTTACCGTCTTTTCGTTCGTCCAATAATTCAAGGGAATATCTTCACGCGCAAAGGGGCGTTTTGCAAAGATTTCTTCCGTTTTTAAGGCGGCAAAAATACGTCCCAAGCGGAACAGACGGAAAGCGCGCTGTTTGTGGCAGAATGCAAATACGTACCATACGCCTTGCTTAAAAACTAGCACGTGCGGTTCGATTTTTCTTTGCGTTTTTTCGCCCGCGCGGGAGTGGTATTCAATATCCAAAACAATTCGATCGCGGATACATTCTTCAACTAAACGCACCTTTTCCGAAAAAGTATGCGTGTCTCCCCAAGTGCCGCCGTCTACTAAAATATTGCCGATCTCGCCCGAAAGGGTAATGTCGCGGATTTCCGATTTTAACTGCGCGGAAATCTTGCGTTTGGCAGCCAAAAACCGTTCTTGGGGGAGTTGGGAATACATGGCGGAAAGGGCTTCGATCGTCGCTTCGTATTCGTCTTTGGTCATAAAGCCCATTGGAAGTTTATAATTGTCCGAAATGTAAATGCCTCCGTTTCTGCCTTGCTTGACGTATACGGGCACAGTGTTTGCCATTAGATCGATATAGCGATATACCGTCCGCGGCGAAATTTCGTACTTTTCCGCAAGATATCCCGCCGTTACCTTGCGCTTTGACAGTAAATCAAATAACATTGCAATCAAAATAGAAAATTTCATAATTTCTCCAAAAAAATGGTATTTTTCTAAAAATATTTTAACATATATGACAGCTATTGTCAAGTTTTCTGTGTTATTCTATGCTTACAAAAAATAAAAAGGCGGGAAAAATATGTTAAATTTTGAAGAATACGTAACGCAAATGGAAGAAAGAAGGGCAAGGGAAAAACGCGCGGCGATCAACGCAGCGATTGCGCAAAGCTTGCGCGAAAGGACGCATGGGGAAGCGGTAGCAGCGTTGTATGCGGCGCTGACGTTTGTGGGCGACGTTGCGGACGTTTTGCTGCCTGTAAACGCAGAAAGAACTCTGCAACCCGCGTTTTAAAAGACTTTTTGCGTTCAATGGTGGAAAAAATGGGCAAAACGCTTGACAAACAAGCGGGAAAAGTGGTACATTGTATAATAATCTACGATAAAAATTCGCTCTTGAAAAAAGAGCGCTTTGAAAGGAGTAAAAACAATGGCAAACGTAATGGATACGCTCCGCGCAAGGGGTTTTGTAAAACAGACGGTATATGAAGAAGAACTGTATGAAAAACTCGGCAAGGAAAGCGTACCTTTTTATATCGGTTTTGATCCCACGGCGGACAGCCTTCACATCGGCCACTATGTGGCGCTGATGACCATGGCCCACATGCAGCGCTGCGGCCACAGGCCCATCGTACTCCTTGGCGGCGGCACCGCTGCCATCGGCGATCCTTCCGGCAAAACGGATATGCGCCGCATGATGACCATGGAAGAGCTTGACCACAACGCCTCCTGCTTCCAGAAGCAGA
>JAZSJN010000032.1:0-6316 GCA_045534315.1 Candidatus Scatosoma sp. | reverse complement strand
CTGATACAATTTCGCAAATACAGGCTGTACGTCCTGCATCAACTTATCGTATGCCGCCTTGATACGGTCATCGTCTTCGCTTGCAAGTTCCGTCTTCGCCGCGTCGATTGCCGCTTGCAGAGCCGACTTGTCGTTTTCGTCCAGCTTATCGCCCGCTTCTTTCATCGTTTGTTCCACCGAGAAGATCATACCGTCGAGCTTGTTCTTGTTTTCCACTTTTTCCTTACGCTTTTTGTCTTCTTCCGCGAACTGTTTCGCTTCTTTTACCGCCTTATCGATTTCTTCGTCGGAAAGGTTGGTAGAAGACGTAATCGTAATATCCGTAGATTTACCCGTGCCCTTATCTTGCGCCGTTACGTGCACGATACCGTTTGCGTCGATATCAAATGTAACTTCGATCTGCGGAATACCGCGAGGTGCGGGTGCAATGCCCGTGAGCATGAAGTTACCAAGCGTCTTGTTATCTTTACAGAATTCGCGTTCGCCCTGCAATACGTGAATGTCTACGCTCGTCTGATTGTCTGCCGCCGTCGAGAAGATTTGACTCTTCTTTACGGGGATCGTCGTATTTCTGTCAATGATACGGGTGAATACGCCGCCCAGCGTTTCGATACCAAGGGACAACGGGGTTACGTCCAAAAGCAATACGTCTTTGACTTCGCCCGTCAAAACGCCGCCCTGTACCGCTGCACCGATTGCAACACATTCGTCGGGGTTGATACCTTTGAAAGGTTCTTTACCCGTAACTTCCTTAACCTTTGCAACGACTGCGGGCATACGGGTAGAACCGCCCACCAAAATAACTTTATCAATATCGCTGTACGAAAGCCCTGCGTCGCGCATAGCCGCTTTCATAGGCGCAACCGTTCTTTCCAAAAGATCGGACGTCATCGCTTCGAATTTCTGTTTCGTCAGCGTAATATCAAGGTGCTGAGGCCCTTCCGCGCTCATGGAAATGAACGGCAAATTGATATTTGTCGAAGTCATACCCGAAAGCTCGATCTTCGCCTTTTCAGCCGCTTCTTTCAAACGCTGCATTGCCATTTTATCTTTGGACAAATCGATTGCGTGGGATTTTTTAAATTCGTCTACCAAGTAGCTGATAATCTTGTTATCCCAGTCGTCGCCGCCCAGTTTCGTGTCGCCGTTCGTCGCCAAAACTTCAAATACGCCGTCGGAAATTTCCAAAATGGAAACGTCGAACGTACCGCCGCCAAGGTCGTAGATCATAACTTTGCCGCCCTTGTCTTTATCCAAACCGTACGCAAGCGCCGCCGCCGTGGGTTCGTTGATGATACGAAGAACGTTGAGTCCTGCGATCTTACCCGCGTCCTTGGTTGCTTGACGCTGAGAATCCGAGAAATACGCGGGACACGTAATAACCGCTTCGGTTACCGTCTGTCCAAGGTACGCTTCTGCGTCCGCTTTTAATTTTGCAAGCGTCATTGCGGAAATTTCCTGCGGGGAATATCCCTTGCCGTCAATATTTACTTTATAATCCGAACCCATATGACGTTTAATCGAAATGATCGTCTTATCGGGATTTGCAACTGCCTGACGTTTTGCCGCCTGACCGACTACGCGCGATCCGTCCTTTTGGAAAGATACGACGGACGGGGTCGTTCTAGAACCTTCTGCGTTTGCGATAACGACGGGTTCGCCCCCTTCCATAACCGCCACGCACGAGTTGGTAGTACCAAGGTCGATACCAATAACTTTACCTGCCATAATTCACTCCTTCGCCGCCTATTTTGCGGCTCTCCTTTTTATTTACAATTATATGTAACCAAACAAAATCGACGTTAAACAAAAAAATCACGAAAATTTGCAAATTTTTTTACAGTAAAAAATTACGGCTTTGCATTTCCATCTGCAAAGCCGTTTCTTTTTTTTATTTGTAAACCTTTTATAACAATTCTTTCTTTAAATATACACTGTCGTTTTCGGTGATTTTGCGTATCACGCGGCAAGGATTCCCCGCCGCAAATACGCCTGCGGGAATATCTTTCGTTACCACGCTCCCTGCGCCAATCACGCTGTTTTCTCCGATCGTTACGCCACCGCATACCGTCACGCCCGAGGCAAGCCACACCCCGTTTTTGATCACGATCGGCTTTGCATATTCGATATCGTACGCAGTACCGTCTTCTTTAAAACGCATTTTTCGCTCGGCACAAAGCAACGGATGCACGGGCGGTACAAGCTGACAGTTCGGACCGATAAACACGTCGTTCCCCAAGACCACAGGCGCGCAATCAAGCACCGTCAAATTAAAATTAGCGTAACAGTTTTCACCTGTAAAAAAGTTTTTTCCATAATCAAATTGCACAGGACCTTGCAAATACGAGCCTTTGCAAAGATTGGGACAAAGCTCTTTTAAAATTGCCGCGCGTTTTTCTTCTTCATCCTCGTAGGTATCGTTATAATCCTTGCTCAATTTATGCGCCTTACACCGCATTTTGCAAGTTCCTTTTCCGAAGTATCGTACAGTTTTCCCGCACTCATTTTTTCAAATTCCGTCATAATCATCGTTTCCTATCTTACTCTTATTCCACCATATAGAACGCAGGAACGAACAGCATCACGATAGACATAATAAAAATAAGCGTGGATACGTATTTAACCCCAAGACACTCTTTCGTTTTTAAACCGAATACAAACGATGTGATTGAAAATCCCAACGCGACAAAGCTCAAAAAAAACGCCATTTCAAACGGAGATTCCGCATATTCGTAATACAACACGATATCCGAAATTCCTGCCATTGCCAGGAAAAATGCCGCCGCCATCAAGCCAAAGCTGACCGTACCGAAAATTTTAGACAGTCTTGCGCTCTTTTCAAAGGTCTTCTTTCCTTTTTCGCCCTGCGCGGGGGTAGTAGGGGTAGTAGGTATAGCGCCTATAGGTGTTACAGCCGGCTTATTCTCCGGCTGTGCCCCCATATACATATCACAATACGGGCAATACACTGCATCCCCAATTTCTTTTCCGCAATGTGTGCAAAACATAATTTTCTCCTATCAGAGCATCAAAGCAAAACTAATCGCCCAGTTTACCGTGGCAACAATCAGTGCAGCAATTGAAAGAGATTTCCCCTTACCGTTACGCTTATTCGAACGCGATAAACCGATTCCACCAAAAATCCACCCCAACAAAGGAACAAAGAACGAGCATACAAACCCGGCAATCGCCATGCCGTTGCCTTCTTCTTTCTGCTGCGGCGGTGCCATCGGCACCTGCACTATGCCAGTGGCATAACCACAATGCGGACAATATGCTACGTTATCTTCAATATTACTACCACAATTTCTGCAAAACATAATTTTCTCCTGATTCTTTTGTTTAAAATTCTAAATATCCAACGTCTGTATATATGCGGTTAAATCTTCCGCCCACTCTTTATGCGCAGCGGAACTCGGATGTCCGTTCCCGCCAGCTCCGTCCCCCTTGATTTCAAAAGGATTATAAACGATTTTGTCATCGTCGAGTTCTTCTATTGCCTGCTGTATACCCAAATGAATGACGACGTTTCGGTCCATCATGCCGTACAGACAAATAATATACGCGTCGGGGTGTTTATCGCGAACCGTTTCCACAAACTCCCGATAATCGGTAGGGAATTGCGGTCCGTAATTCCCCCCTGCCGTCGTTCCAATATAAGACCCTTCGTTCGTTCCCAAATTGACCACGACAACGTCCGCTTCAAAATCAAACGCATACTGTTTCCTGTTTTTATTGGATATTTGATTATAAAGCGTCACCATATTCAGATTGGAAATCCAATGATATGCCTCTGTGCAAATCCCGCTGTACGCCACGATCGAATAGTCCGCATTCAAGGCTTGCGCCGTCAAATACGCATACGTTTTCGTCGCATCGGAGTTATCAATCGTATGCGCCTGCCCAGCGAACCCGAGCGAACCATGTCCCGCCGTAATCGAATCCCCGATAAATTCTATCTTTAACTCGGATTTTGCAGGCACAGCAAAGAATTTCTCTGCCGCAAAAGAGCGTACGTCCCAATAGGCGTTTTGCTGTTCTTCCGTACACTTTACGATACGCACCATGTGCAAACCTTGTTCCAAATTGCTTGCAACCGTATATTCCTGCGTGCCCGCCTCCACGGCAATTCTCTTGCTCGAAGTCCCGCCGTCTACAAACACGCGCATATACCCTTTCGCCTGCGAATACATGGTCATTTTCAGCGAAGTGCCGACGATACCGACTTCCACACCGTTTGCTGCATGATCCAACATCAGCGTACCGAGTTGCATGTAGCTACGCCCATAAATATTGATATATTCTTCGTCAAACGTATTGACTTGCTCTGCCGTTGCTTCCGCAACCGACGTCATCGCAAGCGTCTTGCTTACTCCTTCGTACGAAACGGTGATTTCCGCATTGCCGTTGCCTACCGCCGTAATCAAGCCGTCTTCCACCGTTGCAACCGCGGGATCGGACGTCGTCCACAAAAGTTCCGCGTCCGTCAGCTCTGTCAATCCGTAATACGCCTTTACCGTCACCTGTTTCGTCGTTCCGACCAACATTAACCAACTTTCGTCCGAAAGGTCTAAACGATATTCTCGCATGGTTACGTTGATCGTTGCCTTTGCGGTTTTCGCGCCGTAAGATACCGTAATATACGCTTTGCCGCCCGATACGCCCGTCACTACGCCGTCGTCTGACACCGTCGCAATTGTGGGATCGCTGGACGAAAAATTCAGCACCGCAGGATTGGCTTCTTCGCCGTTTGCGGTAAACTCAATTTGCAGGGCTACGGTTTGTTCGTTTTCAATGTTATACGCCTTTTTCGTTAAGCGCAGCGATACAGTGCTTTCGTCGTAAGACGTTTCTGCGGAAGTACCGCCGCTCGCCCCCGAACCGCCGCAGGAAACCGACGCGCTTGCCACCGCGAACAACGTCGTCGTCGCCAAAAGGCAACACAAAAGTTTTTTCATTGTTATTTCCCTTTTCGCTTAAATATCCAGCGTTTTGATATAAGCCGCCAAATCTGCTCCCCACGTCTTATTGGCAACGCTGCTCGGATGATTGATCGCGCCGTCGTTATTCTGTTTAATTTCAAACGGGTTGTACACGATCCTATCGTCGTTCAACGCCTCTACTGACAAGCGAATACCATTGTGTATCGCCGGGTTTTTATTGATCATACCATACAAACAGATAATATACGCGTTCGGGTTTTTTGCGCGAACCTTTTCCAAAAATCTTTGATAATCGGGCATGAAGTTGGACGCATAGCTCGGATCGCCGTCGTGGGGACGAGAAATATAGGAAGATTCCACCGAGCCCAAATTTAAAACGATAATATCCGGATTAAAATCAAAAGCATAAGCTTGTTTATTGGTCGCAGAAATCTGTCCGTACAGATTCTCCATATTGTCATCGCCCGCCCAGAATTTCGCCGTAACGGAAATACCCGTCCTCGCCACAATCGAATAATCTGCGTTCAACTCGTGCGCCGCAAGATAGGCATAACTTCTGGAAGAATCAGAATTTTCTATAGTACCTTCCTGCCCAGGCGTACCGTAAATTCCATATCCCGACGCAGCCGAAGAACCAATAAACTCGATCTTCAAATCGGATTTTTCAGGTATGACAAAAAATTTATCCGCCACAAAGGACGTCACCGTCCATTGCGCAAACATTTCTTCCGTTCCCTTGACGATACGTACCGTATGTAATCCGTCCGTCAAACCGCTTGCCACCGTACACTTGTTCGTACCCGCAACAAGATCGATCTTTTTTCCCGTCGAATCCCCGTCTATAAATACGCGCATTTTACTCTTATAAGCCGAAGAAATATTTACCGTGAGCGAAGTGCCGATAAAGCCGACTTCTACGCCGTTTGCCGCATGGTCCAATTTCAGCCCGTCGGAAACGGTATACGTACGCCCGTAAATATTGATATATTCTTCGTCAAACGTATTGATCTGCTCCGCCGTCGCTTCCGCCGCCGACGATACGAGCACCGTCTTGCTCGCCCCTTCGTACGAAACGGTGATTTCCGCCTTACCGTTGCCTACCGCCGTAATCACGCCGTTTTCCACCGTCGCAACCGCGGGATCGGACGTCGTCCACAAAAGTTCCGCGTCCGTCAGTTCCGTCAAGCCGTAATACGCCTTCGCCGTGACCTGTTTCGTCGTTCCAACCAAAAGCAGTAAACTTTCGTCTGATATCTTTATACGATTTTCACGCATAGTTACGTTGATCGTTGCCTTTGCGGTTTTCGCGCCGTAAGATACCGTAATATACGCTTTGCCGCCCGATACGCCCGTCACTACGCCGTCGTCTGACA
>JAZSJN010000003.1:0-4805 GCA_045534315.1 Candidatus Scatosoma sp. | reverse complement strand
CACGCAACTTTGGCGCGGACGTTATCGTCGTTCGTTTAGGCGAAAATATGTGGAATGCGAAAGACGCGTTCGAAAGCCACCCTATCGCGCCGTATTTTGCGAATCTGATTGCCTATTTCTGTGCGAACAAAGCTGCGAACGTGATCCTCACCGACCTATTTTGGAAAAAGGAAGAAATCGATCGAGAAATCCGTGCAGTTGCCCAGAAGAAGGGCTACACGTTCGTTTCGATCAACGATCTAGGCGATACGGAAGAAAATATGGCGATCGGACAATTCGAGCACACAGGCGTGGCAATGCACCCGAGCGATCTGGGCATGCAACGCATCGCCGAACGGATTACAGATGCAATTTTGCAAGTAATCGACAGTAAAAAATAACCCAGCAAACGCAAATAAATATCCACCGGCATAGCCAGTGGATATTTATTTTATTTCATTTCGCCCAAAATAAAGATAAACCCGAACCAATCTTTTGTTACAAAGATGTAGTTCGGATTATACGCTTTTGGTGACCCGTACGGGACTCGAAGCCTACTAAGAAACCGCTGAAAGCCTTTATCTTAAAGGTTTTCAGCGGTTTTTGTCCAAATACTGTCCAAAAAATCAATATATTAAACTAAACCACCTAATAAGTTTTTATCCTGCTAGAGCTTTTTTATTTTCGGATAATCGCTCTTTTTAAAAATACAATATAGGTGGATTCAACCTAAAAGTGCAACGCGCCCCCTTTAAAACAAAGAGATTCAGCGTCCATTAGCCAAACAATCTTTGCTATTATTTTATACATATTTTCAGTGTTTTTCGCCCTTTTCTCTATCATTAAGACACCACTTACACTCAAACATTTTCGCATTCTTCTTTTATAAATTGTATTACACCCGCAGACCAACCGTGGCACAGGCTATGGCGAAAACCTTCGTAGCAATGCGCGCCGAAATCACCGTGAATATCCTTTTTACCCTCTTGGGGAAACTCGTCTATGCTGCTAGTATTTTCCACCCACTCCATATCGAAATCTTCCCAAAAGGTCGTAGCACCTTTTTCAAGCATCGCCCCATAGTATTCCTTCATCATTTCTATCGCCGTTTCCCTATCAAACGAAGCAACCGCTTTTAGGATATAATAGCTCATGAACGTGGACATGCCCCGCGCTTTTCCGTCCACAAGGCGCTTTTTATCCGTGTCGGAAATCCCCACCGCGAAGTATTTCAAGCCCGTTACCTGCTTACTCGTTTTCGGCTCAATTTCTACTTTTAAGAGTCTGTCCAAAATAGATTTCGCCGTAGTGGTATCTTTGCCAAACTTTCTCAAAAGCGCAATCGCCTTTCGCATTGCTATAATATGAATTGCACGGACGCCGTGAATTTCGTCCGGTTTGCCGTGCGTGGGCCAATCAACAAAATAGAAATGGTAATCAAGCTCTCCATTTTCTTTTACCCGCTCTGACATTTGTTCAAGTAAGCCCTGCAAATAAGGAATCTGTTTACATACAAAATCCTCCGCATTGGTCTTTTCAAAATAATCCGCCAAAATGATAATCCACCACATAGAATAGGTCGGAAAGCCGTTCATCCAACCGGGGAGCGGGGTTTGCTCCTTGACAAAATCAAGCGACTTTTCAATCGCGGGCAAGCGTCCGTATAACGCGGTCAAGGCGAGCATTTCCGGGTGCATATCCCCAATCCAAACGAGTCTATCCCGCTTTACGCCGTCCCACACGTACCCGCTGGAAACGCAAAGGTCCACCGTCCGTTTCGCCGTTTCAAAAATACGCCGAATCAGCACGTCTCCACCGTTGTACACGTATATAGGCGGTTTCCTAAAAATATGGTTTACCGCAAGAATGCTCTTAATTTCCGCTCTCTCATAAAAGTCCACTCGCACGAAACGAAAACCCGTATTGGCGAAGGTTTGGTCGGAATAAGAAGGCAAGTTCACCATGAAATCGCGCACGGCGTGGTCGTTCGTGGCGTTCTTTTTTTCACCAAGCTCGCTACACGTTTCCGCAATACTTTCCCCAAAACGGATACGAACCTTTACGTTGTCCGAAAGGAAAGTCAAGATACGTATCCCGCCGCACATCTCTTTTCCAAAATCCAAAATCACAAAATCGCCCTTTTCAAAGGTTGACGTATAACGCTCCGCAAGCCCGATTTGCAAGGACTGTTTCCGCAACAAATTTTGCGGCGCGTTTACCGTTGATTTTACAATTTTTTTAGGAAAGATATATTCTTTCATTCGTTTTTTCTCCAAGTGATAATTCCCCGCACGAATGTTTACTCATCATTTTAGCAATCATTACAATAAGTATAGCACGGCGTTCTTAAAATGTCAAGGTCTTTTTAATTTTTGTACGCTTTCCGCGCTGGATACGATACGCTTACAGCCATTTTACTTCCATAGGTTGCAAAGTAAGCGTCGTTTTCTTACCGTCGATATCGTAAAAATCCGTCGTCTGCACATCGTTGCTGTTGTTTACAACGGCGTATTTCCCGCTCGTCGGGTAATAATTACATTCGGTCAAAGGATTACTCGAATAGCTTACGTACAAATCCTTATGACTCACGTAGCACATTGCTTTATACAGCAAGCGCGCGTTTTCAAAGGAATACGGAAGCCCCGTAACATAAAAACTTCTGCCCTTGCCATACTCGTTGACCGCCATTTTAACTTCGCCAACGTTTACGTTTCTCTTAAATCTATCAGAGAACACGATATCAAGCACCTGTGCGCCGTCCAACGCATAGATATTCTTTTTGTCTTCGCCGTAATCGAACGTCTGCATATCCGTCGTCAATTCGTGCGAAACCTTTTCAATATTGTATTTATCCACGGACAACGTATAGCCGATTTCTTCGTCCACCCCCAACACGTCTGCCAATTGGAAATATCTGCCGTTTGCCGAGCACGCCGTCGGCTCGCCAACACCGATAAAACCGCCGCCGTTGTATACGAATTCGCGAATTGCAGTTTGCAATTTTTCGTCCAACCAAGCTTTACCGCCGCTAAACGCCGTATACGCGTCGCCAACGTTAATCAGCACGTCAATATCCTTAGGTACGCCGTCTTGTACTTCGTCAAAGGACAGGAATTGAATATCTACGGGCAAACCCGAAATCGCTTCTAAAATGCCTTGGTAAGAATAAATCAATTGATACCAAAGCTCGTGCGCGACCATATGGCTCATCCAGCTTCTCTTTTTGCCCCACGCGTTCAAAAGTCCTACCTTTAATCGGCAATAGGGTTTTTTATTGTCAATCGCTTCGTAAACCGTTCTAAATTCGTCGGCAATTTCTTCCACTTTGTCGATAAAGGACGGGAATTTCGCCGCCAACGACAAATATCCGCCAAAACCCATTCTATCGAGCGGTTTCCGCATGTGCGCGCGGCGCGCCGTCAACCAATTTCGGTTCAATTCCGCCACCGCGTTTTCTTCGTTTCCGTCAAAGAAGGTATCGGGGAAGAAATAGGGCAAAAATCTGCCTTCGTGGTATTTTACGTGCGGGATTTCGGAAAGCATACGCACCGTAACGCCGCCGCCTACGCTGCCTACTACCGCGTCCAAGCCCATCTTTTGGAAATGATCGCCGTACGGCTCGCTACCAATCCAGTCATCTCCTAAAAACATCATGGCTTCCTTGCCGTGTTTATGGCAAATTTCCACCAATTCTGCCACCGTTTCACAGACGAATTCTTCCATATATTCCATATACTTTTTGAATTTTTCCGTCGGCGTTCTGAATATATTGTTGTAATGCCCGTCGTCCACGAAATCTTCCGCGGTCAACCTAATCCCCGTCTTTTTATAGAAATTGTCGATATGAATCGGGTTTGCCGTCTGCGCGTAACCAAACCATTCCACCTGTTTTTCCTTGCCCAGATGATTAAAAATCAAGGTGAATTGATACAAAAAAGTCGTGAAACGCACAACGTCCGTATCGGGATTTTGCAAGCACCATTCTTCCATGTGCCTTTTGATGTATTCCTTCGTGTTGGGGAAAGCAGGGTCGTAAGTGAGCTGTTTTTCACACGTCCACTCGTTGGTCAGGTAGTTATAAATCTGTACGGGATGCCACGTGATTCTCGCCAAAAACGAAACGGTATATTCGTGAAATTTTTTCACATCTTTTACCGTAACGACACCCGTTTTTTCGTTATAAGCCCAATCCTGCATCAAAACGCCTTCCGTTCTGTCGTACACTTCCCATCTATCCAAATAAGTCGCGTCGGGGTCGAACTCGTCTTTTAGAAAGCCTTTCATAATCTCGATTTCAACACTTTCGCTTGTAGCAAGTACCCGCTCGGAAAGCAAGAAAATTCTTTGCGCCTCTTCGGGGTGCAATCTGCCCCACTCGTTATCCCCACGTACGATAAAATAGGTATTATAGACCTTACCGTACTGTTTGGGATTGTCGGGCAACGCCGTTCCGTCGCAATCGCGCACCGCATCCGCTCCCCATTTTTTTGCTATTTCTTTCGTCTTTTTACCAAGTGCGTTATCCGCAGGCAACGTAAATCTTCCTTGTTTCATAACTCTTTTAATTCTCCAACTTTATCATAACCACCGACAACGGTGCCATCACAATTTTCTCCACGTCCTTTTCGCAAACGCGTAAATCGCTATCAAAATACACTTCGCATTTCTTACTGAAAATAACTTCCGCTGGTGCAAGATTGTAATTGACCACAAACTGCACGCGTTTTCCACCGTATTCGTAGGCAGCAAGTCGGAGGCCAAGCGGTCTTAGGAAGACAATACTAATGGCCAACTCCATGGCTCACAGAACGACATGGCTACGATCC
>JAZSJN010000095.1:0-10596 GCA_045534315.1 Candidatus Scatosoma sp. | reverse complement strand
TTGTTGATACCGTCCGAGCCGATCTCCTCAGGGACCTGAAGCTCATAGTCGGTTTGATTATCGCCAACGAGCTAATTCAGGCGTATAAAACGGTGCGCGGTAAAATTACGCTCCGCGCAAAAATTACCGTGGAAAAGACGGACAATGGCAAGACGAATTTGATTATTACCGAACTTCCTTATCAGGTTAACAAAGCGCAGCTTTTGAAAAAGGTTGTGGAGCTGCGTGAAGAGAAGAAAGACGAGCTTGCGGGCTTGGATTACGTGCAGGACGAATCGGACAGAACGGGTATGCGCGCGGTAATCCGCATCAAGAAAGACGCGGACGTAGACGCGATTTTAAAATGTCTGTATAAATATACCGATCTCGAAGTAACGTTCGGTATCAATATGGTTGTGATCGCAGACGGCAAGCCGCAGCAGCTTGGCTTGATGGAAATTATTCGTCATTACGTAAAATATCAGCAGCAGATCGTAAAGCGCAGAACGCTGTTCGATCTCAAACAAGCGCAGCAGCGTTGCCATATTTTGGAAGGCTTGTTTATTGCCGTACAAAATATCGACGGAGTGATCGCCATCATTAAAAAATCGGACAGCACGGCGGATGCAAGAACGAAACTCATGGAACGTTTCGAAATTTCCGCAGAACAAGCGCAGGCAATCTTGGATTTGCGTCTTGCTCGTTTGACGAAACTCGAAATTTTCAAACTCGAAGAAGAGTTGAAAGAACTGAAAAAGCTGATCAAAAAGCTGACGGCAATTTCCAAGAGCGGCGAGTTGCAATTGCAGGTTGTCAAAGAAGAAATTACAGAGATCAAAAACGCATATCCCGCGCCGAGAAAATCCAAACTCGTGTTTACGCGCGAAGAGGCGGACGGAACGCTTGCCACGTCCAACGAAAAGAAACCGGGCGTGCCCTGTACACTTGCCTATACGGCAGACGGTCAATTTAAAGTATTGACAGGTAAAAACGTCGACGCGCTTACAAAACCCGTAGAAGGCAGATATAAACCGCAAAACGTTGCGTTGAAATTGTTGGAAACGGTAACGGATAAACGCGTATTTGCCTTTACCGACGCGGGAAATTGTTATAAGTTGGATATCAACGACGAGCAATTGCAATGTAAACTTACCGACGAAGGGGTATCCTTGCGAGATCTTGCAAAGGATGCGGACGTAGGCGAAAAAGTTGTTGCGCTCTTTGAAATAGGAGAGCGTATGCCGTACGGAAACTTGATGTTCTTCACGAAGAAAGGTATGATTAAGAAGACGGATTGGGCGGAATACGAACAGCGTAAAGATTCCTTCCAAGCGGTGAAACTTGGCGACGGGGACGAAGTGATTGCCGTTGAAGAAGATACGGGCGAAGAAGACACAATTATCATGGTCACCAAGCAAGGTATTTGCTTAAATGCAACCAAAGACGATATTCCCGTGCAGGGAAGAATCGCTACGGGTGTGCGCGGTATTCAGCTCCACGACGGCGACGAAGTGGTGTTCATGTCCCAGATCAACGGCGAAGGTGAAATCATTATTGCAACGGACGAAGGGAAGTTTAAGCGTGTAATTTCGTCGCAGATTGAACCGTCCAAGCGTTATCGTAAGGGTTCGATTATCGTAGGACTTCGCGAAGGGGCTAGCGTTTTGACGGCAAGTTACGTTACCAATCCGTATATGCTTGCGGTGGTGGAAAAGGGGAACGTAGTTTCCGAACTTTCCAGCGAAGATATCTTCATTTCCGTGCAGAGTGCAAGGGCGAAGAAAATATCTAGATACGCGGAAGACAGCGTGAAAGAAGTAATCCCGATGCCCTATAAAAAAGGGGACTAAAAGCAAGGAAAAACGGATAAAGTCAGTTATAATCCACGAAAAACCGACATAATATATTTCGTAAACCATTACGGAGGTCGGGGATTTTGTGGGAATATATTGAAGAACGTGTAAGAAAATGTGCGGAATATATCGTTGCGACGGGGTGTACCGTTCGGGCGTGTTCCGCGCATTTTGCTATTAGCAAATCAACGGTACATAAAGACGTTACAGAACGTTTGCGGTATTTGGACGCAGATCTATACGAAGATGTTCGTCGGGTGTTAAATTTTAATTTAAGCGAACGGCATATTCGCGGCGGTATTGCCACGCAAAAAAAATTCAATCAAAAATTGGATAAATAAAAAAAGACGCTTGCGGTGAAATATCCGCAGGCGTTTTTTGTTTAAGTTTATATGTTTTTTTGTAGGCTTTTTGGGGAAATTCCGTATTTTGTCTTGAAAGCTTTGCTGAAAGAAAAGGGGGATGCATAATTCAAAAGATCGGCTATTTCGCCGATTTTTTTCTTTTTTTCCGCGATTAGAGCTTTGGCTGTTTCCAACCGTCGGTGATTGTAATATTCGGAAATCGTTTTGCCTGTCGTGCGTTTAAAAAGGGTAGATAGATAGCTGTAATTATAATTAAACGGCAGGGCGATTTTTTCCAGCTGTACGATCTCGTAGACGTGCGTATCGATATAATTCATTAGCTGATAGCACAGAATATCCGCCGAAGAAACGTTGGCTGTGTCCGTATTTCGCCCGTTGAAATCTCGAAGAAGGTACACGAGAATTTGTTGAAAAATATTGCTCAGCAAGGTTTTAGCGTGCGGTTTTTCCACGGAAAATTCCAAGATAGCGTTCGCGACCAAATAATTGATTTTTTCATCACGAAAAACGCGCGTATCTTCCCGAAGATAGGTCTGTGATAAGGTGGAAAGTTCGTCTGCAAACGTTTCGTTTTTGCTATAAAAGGCAAGGAAATCGTATTCCAAACGGTCATCGTTGGCTTGCAACTCGTGCAAATCGCAGGGGAAAGAAAGGTAAATATCGCCCGTTTTTACCTGCGTGGCGTTGCCGTTGGTAATGATCGTACCACTTCCTTGTGTAACGATTGTCAATTCAAACCAGTTTTGGTGGGCGTGCGTAGGAATGATCTCGCCCACGTCACAAAATCTTCTACCGATTTGTACAAGATAGAATTCCCCAAATTGCAACGGATTGCCGTAATCTTTTATTAAATGATACCGTGTTTTTTGTTTATCCATACTTTCATTATAGGTTCTTAATAAATATTTGTCAATATTTTTGATAAAAAAATGAGATATATTTTTGATAAAAAACGCAAAAATCCAAAACAGAGATATATTTTTAATAAAATAATGACATTGACATAACCAGAGGATTGCAATATAATAAAGGTACTCAAAAACAAGGAGATTATTTTATGGTAACGGTAGCAGTCATCGGTTGCGGCAGAATTGCCGATATGGCACATTTTCCCCCTTTATCGCAGATGGAAAACGTACGGATTAAATACGCTTGCGATATTCTTTTGGAAAAAGCAGAGGCAGCAAAGGAAAAATTTCCAAAAATAGAAAACACGATCGCCGATTATAAGGTCGCTTTGGCAGACGAAGAAGTGGATGCAGTATTCGTTTTAACGCCGAATTTTGCGCATTATACGATTACGATGGACGCGTTAAGAGCGGGTAAACACGTGCTTTGCGAAAAGCCGATTACCATCAATTACGCTCTTTCTTGCGAGATGGCGGAAGAGGCGAAAAAACAGGGCAAAATTTTAGATATTGGCGTTTGCAACCGCTATCAAAAATCGGTAGAAACAATGCGCGAATGGGCGGAGCAAGGAAAATTTGGCGATATTTATCACGTATACGCATCTTTCCGCGCATGCCGCTCTATTCCTGGGCTTGGCGGTCCGTTCACGACGAAAGCACACTCGGGCGGTGGCGTTTTAATCGATTGGGGCGTGCATTTCTTGGATTTGATTTTGTTCGTTTTGGGCGGCGCAAAACTCAAAACCGTTTCCTGCTCGGCATACACCGCACTCGCAAAGGATATGAAAGCGTATAAACACCGCGGTATGTGGGCGGAAGACACCGCTGATATTGAAAACGGTACGAACGACGTGGACGATTTTATTTCCGGGCATATCCGTACGGACAAGGCAAGCATTTCTTTCAACGGCGCTTGGGCGCAGAACGTAGATAAGGATGAAATGTTCGTTGACTTTATGGGTGATAAGGGCGGCGCAAGATTTACCTATTGGGGCAAATTTGAATTCTTCGACGGGCAGACGTTGGAAACGATCGTTCCCGATTACGAAATTCCCGATATGTGGCTGTTGGAAGATAAAGCGTTTATCGACGCAATCGAAAACGGCGGCAAAAACCGAAACAATATCGAAGACGTTTTGGAAACGATGAAACTTTTGGATGCGCTCTACGTATCCGCAGACAATAAAAAGGAGATTGCGTTCTAATGAAAAAGATAGGGTATATCGATTATTATTTGGACGAATGGCATGCGCACCACGGTTTTGAAACGGTAAAAGCGTACAACGAAAAGAACGGTACGGATTTTGCCATTACGGCGGTTTGGGCGGAAACGGACAAGCAAGGCGGCATGTCTACGGACGATTTTTGCGCAAAATACGGTGTGGAAAAATGTTCGTCGATTGCAGAACTTGGTGAAAAAGTCGATTATATTATCATTCTTTCGCCGGATAATGCCGAAAAGAAACTCGGTTATGCAAAAGAAGCGTTCAAAGTCTGCAAACGCGTATTCTTGGACAAGACTTTTACCGAAGATTATGCGTCGGCATTGGAAATTTACAAAGCTGCAGAAGAAACGGGCGCAAAATTCTTCTCGTCGTCTGCGCTGCGCTATGCAAGCGAAATTGCACCCTATAACGGGAACGCGCAATCTGTTTTCGTGCTTGGGAGTGGTGCGTCGCTCGTTGATTACGCGGTGCATTATCTTGAAATGATCGTTAAAATGATGGGCGTGGGCGTAGAAAAAGTACGCCACGAACAGCGCGGCAATCAGGAATGGGCAGAACTTTGTTATGCAGACGGCAGAAAGGCGACGTTTGCAATCAGCATGGCGGCAAGCTATCTTGATTTTGCGGTATACGTTGCCGACGATAAAAACGACAGCGCGTTTTTACCGATCGTATCCGACTTCTTCGGCGGACAAATGGCAGACGTTTTGCGCTTCTTTACCAGTGGGGAAACGTCCTTTGACACTGCGGAAACGTTGGAACTTATGAAAGTTCGCGACGGAATTTTACAATCGAAAGCAGGGAACGGAGCATGGATAACGCTGTAAAAACATTACGGGTTGCCGTGATCGGTTGCGGTCGAGTTTCAGTTATGCATTTCGAGGCGATTAAGGATACGGCAAACGTGGAGCTCGTCGCCTGCTGCGATAACAAGAAAGACCGCGCGGATCGGGCGGCGAAAAAGTACGGCGGTAAGGCGTATTATTCGTATGAAAAAATGCTCGATACCGAAAAATTAGACGCCGTGCATATCTGTTTGCCCCACAATTTACATACGAAAGCGGCTTGTTACGCTTTTTTTAAGGGGGTAAACGTTCTTTGTGAAAAACCGATGGACGTCGATCTTGAAAGTGCGGAAAACGCCGTTTTGACGGCGGAAAAGCAAGGCGTTTTGTACGGCGTGATCTTACAATGCCGTTATAACAACTCGGCGCAGCTTGTAAAACGGGCAGTGGAAAGCGGAAAACTCGGCAAAATTTTGTCTACGCGCTCGGTTTTGACGTGGACGCGCCCTGACGAATATTATCAAGAAAGTGACTGGAAAGGTACGTGGGACAAGGAAGGCGGTGGCGTAGTCATCGACCAAGCGATCCATTCTATTGACCTTGTCAATTGGATTGTCGGCGACGAAATTGAAAGCGTGTCTTGTTCAATGGCAAACCGAAACCATAAAATCGTGGACGTGGAAGATAGTGCAGAAGGCTTGATTTGCTATAAAAACGGCGTAAAATACGGCTTTTATTGTATGAATAACTACGCCTTTGACGAACCGATTGAAATCCGCTTGTATTGCGAAAAAGGTAAGGTCGTATTCGGTTACGACGACGCGTATATTTATTATAACGACGGCACGGTGGAAGAAGCGCATCAGGACGAAGACGTGGTAACTTACGAAAACGGCAAAGATTACTGGGGGTTTCAACACGTGCGGCAAATTCGGCAATTCTACGCGGCTTGCCGTGGGGAAGAACCGTTGGAAATCAGCGGTAAAGAGGCGTTGAAAACACATAAGCTCATTATGTCGTTGTACGATTGCGGCGGTATGAAAATGTAAAATAAAAGGTTACGAATTAGACGGTGTAAAAAACCGTCTTTTTTGTTTATTTCTTATTTTCGCTTGATCGAACGCTTGAATTTTACTTTGTAATGTGCTACAATAAAGACGAAAAGCACTTTGGAGTGAAGATTTATGAAAAAGATAGCGGTTATCGGTTTGGGTATTATCGGCGGTTCCATCTGTGCGTCGCTCACGAAAGCGGGATTTGCTGTGGACGGTACGGATTTAAACGTGGAAAACGTTTCGTATGCGCTGAAAAACGGATATATACAGGCACAAGCGGACGATTTGTCGATCTACGACGTGGTTTTTATCGCCGTTCCGCCCGCAGCTACGATTTCTATTTTGGAAAATACGGAATTTAAGGACGGTGCGCTCGTCAGCGATATTTGCGGCGTGAAAGAAGTCATTGAAAAGGCGGTGTATGCAAAACCGCGCAATTATCGCTATGTCGGGATTCATCCGATGGCGGGTAAGGAAACGTCGGGCATTCGCTCGGCAAGCGCAAATTTGTTCAATAAAGCTAATCTGGTGATTGTTCACGCGGCGCAAACGCAGATAAAAGACGTGGAAGAGATCAAAGAATATGCAAAAGCTATGGGGTTTGGACGAATTGTCGAATGCAACGCGGAAGAACACGATCGAAAGATCGCGCTCACTTCCCAACTTGCGCATATCGTATCCAACGCTTACGTAAAAAGCCCACAGGTAAAAGGCTGCGACGGGTTCACGGGTGGCAGTTTTCAGGACATGACGCGCATTGCGGGCGTAGATGAAAAGATTTGGACGCAGTTATATATGCACAATCGAGAATATGCTTTGGAAGAATTGGAAGGGCTGATCGATCACCTGATTGTATATCGCGACGCCTTGCAAACTAATGACGAAAACGTACTTTCCGACGCATTAAAGGAAGGCAGATTGATACGAGAAACTATTAAACGCGGCAACGACTAATCGTCTTGCCGTTTTTTATTTTTGAAAAATATTAAAAAAATATATTTACTTTTTGGAAAATATTTGTTATAATAGTGTCGAAAATTGTCGAAGAAAGGAAGAAGAGAAGATGCGGGCTTGCAACGTCATGCTTTCTACAAAAACGGACGGCGTAGGAAATGAAACGATCCGCGACGGTGAAATTGAAATATTTCCGCGCGCGGCGAACTTAATTTACCGCGATGATAATGCGATTGTAAAATTGTCCTTGCACGGGGAACGGGTAGAAGTGCGCCGAGAGGGTGATTATACGCTTTCTCTCTTTTTGCAAAACGGAAAAACGACCGAAGGCGAGATTGGCATTGGCGGAAACAGCGGTAAAATTTTGACGAAAACGCATGCAATCGATTACAAAATCACCGAAGATTACGTGGTTGCGCGTCTTCGCTATGATCTTTTGATTGGAACCGAGCGACAAGAAATGGAATTAAGCTTGCTCGCGAAAATAAAATAACGGAAAAGGGGAAAAGTATGAAAATTCGTTATTTGGGACATTCTTGTTTTCAATTGACGGCGGCAGACGGTACGGCTATCATTACCGATCCGTATACGAAAGTAGGGTATGAATTGCCGTCGGGTATATGGGCGGACGTTCTTACGGTCAGCCATGGGCATTTTGATCATAATTATATACAAGCGGTGCGCCACAACGTTGTTATTTCGAAGGCGGGCGAATACCGTTTTAACCATATCAAAATTAGGGGAATTGACAGCTGGCACGACGAAAAACAGGGCGTTTTGCGTGGTGCAAATATTATTTATATAATAAAAATGGACGGCATTACAATCTGTCATTTAGGGGATCTAGGCGAACCGTGTTCTGCGGCGTTGTTGGAAAAGATCGGCGAGGTAGATATTTTGTTGTTGCCCGTTGGCGGTACGTACACAGTAGACGCCGTGGGGGCAAAAGCGTATGCGGATGGGATCAATGCAAAAAAAATTATCCCGATGCATTACAAACCTTCCGACGGGAAATTGGATATTGCGTCCGCAGAGCCGTTTTTAAGTCTGTATCAAGATATTGAAATTCAAAATCTTCGCGGCGAGATTTATACCATAGACGAAAACGATTTACATAATGGCAAAAAAATTATTTATATGGAGAGAATATAATTGTGATGGAAGATAAAAAAGAATTGACGTTTCAATATGCGTGTAAGCATTATCTTCGCAGCAAAAGTCTCGATAAATTGCGTAGTTATGGTAGATTGATCGGCGTAAGTCGTTCTACGGCAAAAAATAAAGACGCATTGATCGAAGACATTGTCGGTGTGCTTTCGGGGCGGTTAGAGCCTACGTATACAAAAAGGGGCGCGCCTGTGCTCAATGACAGCGTCGATCCGCAGATACCCGATACGATTGAAAAAATATACGCGGAAATTTTTGGGGTAGATAAGCCCGTCGATTCGTTTGATTTTTATAATGAATATCAAAATTTACAACAAAATCCCAACCGAATCATTGTGGAAGAACCGGAGCACGATTTACGGCAAAAGGGTGTAACGTTTGCAATCAAAACGGGGCAATTACAGCAGATCGACGGGGTATATTATCTGTTGCCGCTCGATTGCAAAGATAACGGCGAACGGATAGTTATGCATGCGGAAGTCGTTGTTCGTTACGGTTTGATGAATGGGGACGTTATCACTTGCGAGGCGGCACAAGGGGAATCTGCGTTTATTGTTTCGAGTGTTCTGGAAATAAACGGCGAGTCTGTGGCAACGTTCGTGCGTGAAAATACGGAAAATGCTTTTCCTTGTGAACCGACGGAAGTATTAAATCTTTACGACGGAGAGCGGATTACGCTTGCTTCCTGTAAATATTTAGAATGGCTTGTGCCTATTCGAAAGGGACAGCGTTGCGCAATTATTGCCGCTCCCAAAACGGGAAAAACTCGTCTATTGCAAGAAATAGCGCAGGCAGTACAATCGTTAAATCCAAAAACGGTTGTCTTGATGTTGCTTGTTGATCAGCAACCAGAGATCGTTGGGCAGTTTGCTCAATTTATCCCGAGGGAAAATTTGCTCTATACGTCGTACGACGACGAACCGGATCGTCAAATTTTTATTGCGGAATTTATTTTAAATCGTGCGAAACGGTTATCGGAAAGCGGCAAAGACGTCGTATTGTTAGTGGATTCTTTCAACGGATTAGCCAAAGCGTTTAACGACACGGATGCGTCCGCAGGCGGCAAAACTTTACCTTGCGGGTTGGAAAGTAAAACGTTGAAATACCTTAAAAAATATCTTGTATCTGCGCGCTATATCGAGAAAAAGGGTTCACTCACGATTATCGGTACGGCGACGACGGAGACGGGAAATCCTTTTGACAATATTATTGCAGCGGAAATTTCCCCCATTGTCAATCATGAGATACGTTTAAACGAACAAATGGCGCTTAAGCGTATGTATCCTGCGTTAGACAAAACGCAAATCCACGTGGAAAGAAGAGTGTGGACGGCGGAAGAAGAAAACCGCACAGCGCTCGCCGATCAATATTTGGCGCAATACAATGCAGAAAGTCTTTTGCAGGTGGTTTTGGATTCAGCAGAAATCGAAGAATTTAAAAAACGAATGAAAGCGGCGTTATAAAACGAAATATTTGTAAAAAAGATGAACGGGCTGAAATGCCCGTTTTTCTATACAAAAAACGCTGTTTGTGTGGTAAAAAATATAAAAATAAATTAAGGTATTTTATTTTTCAATACTTCTTTTTTTAGCTGAATTAAAAATTTGTCGAAAAATAGCGGGATTTTCATTTTTTCTAATAAGTTGTCTATAAGTTTTTTCTATACCATATTTTGTGTTTACGCGCTTGACTTTACCACAAGATATGGTATAATAGTAAAGCACGAATTAAGAAACATACAAGATGTTGTGTTTAGAAAACGTTTTTTAACACAAGATATTGTAGAAGAATAGACGCTCAGATTTAAGTTAAAAGTATAATTTTACGTATGGGGTGGATAGGAAGATGAAAGAAATGAAGATTATCAAAAGAAGCGGACAGGAAGTTTTATTTAATAAGGAAAAGATCGCCGAAGCCTTGCATAAGGCAAATCGCGAAGTGGACGAACGCGACCGTATTTCCGAAGGCGCTCTCAACGCAATCGTAGACGTTGTCACGGAAGAATGTGCAAACCTTGGCAGATCTCCGCACGTCGAAGAAATCCAAGATATGGTAGAAAACCGCTTGATGGCGAGCCTTTGTTTTGCGTTGGCGCGCAAATACATCACGTATCGTTATAATCGTGCGCTCGTGCGTAGAGTAAACACGACGGACGCGCAGATTTTGACGTTGATCGAATGTAACAACGAAGAAGTTAAGCAGGAAAACTCCAACAAAAACCCCACGGTAAACAGCGTTCAGCGCAACTACATGGCAGGGGAAGTATCGAAAGACCTTACCCGTCGTATTTTGCTGCCCGACGAT
>JAZSJN010000156.1:0-5254 GCA_045534315.1 Candidatus Scatosoma sp. | reverse complement strand
GACTTTAGATGTAATGGGTAAATGCGCCTGCATTGAGCAAAATACCGTCGTAGGATTTATTCAAAAACGCTTCGTGCAGTTTATTGACAATCTCCCCTTCGATATTACTCTGATAAAAATCCGCGCTATCGCCGTTCGCCGCACAATACGCCGCAATTTTTTCGTTAATTTCGTCCAAAGTTGCCGAGCCGTAAACACCCTTTTCGCGTTTGCCCGTAAGATTAAGATTTACTCCGTTGATAATTAAAAATTTCATATCCTTTTCTCCTTTCGAAGTTAATCGTCCAAATATTTCTTCTCGTACAAGCGGTAAAACTCTTCTACCTGCTTTTCATTCGGCTCTATATCCAAATACAGACAGTCGGCATAATACGCCTGAAAGAACAGCATCGCCGCGCCGTTTAAAATATGCAAGCCCTGTTCTTCCGCTATTCGCAAAAATTCCGATTTTCTCGGCACGTAGATAAGGTCTATCGCGCTTTCCGCGCCCGAAAATGCCGCCGCCGTAACCGGGGAACGACCTTCGCTGTCGTGCATACCAACCCCCGTGCAGTTGATTAAAATATCAAAGCCTCCCATTTCAGGATTATCAATCGGCGTGATACCCAAATTTTGACAGGTCTCTTTTAGCTTTTCTTGGTTGCGCTGATACATATACACAGCCGCGCCGCCCTTTTTGAGCGCCGCCGCCGTACTCCTGCCGCTGCCGCCGCCGCCAAGCACCAAAATTTTCTTTCCCGCGTACTCGATACCATACGAACGGATCATTTGCAAAAAACCGATTCCGTCTGTATTATACCCCGTACGTGTCGCGTTGAGCACCGTATTTACCGCGCTGTAATCGATCGCATCACCTACGATCTCGTCCAAATATTCCATGGCGTCGCGCTTGTAAGGGATCGTGATATTAAACCCGTCGAAATCCCCAAGCAATGCGCGCATGGCGCTGTCAAATCCGTCTTTCCCGACCGAAAATCGCTGATATTCGCATTCGATCCCTAGCTGTTTTAAAATAAATATGTGTATGCGCTCGCTATCCGATTTGGAAACGTCCTTCCCAATCAATCCCAAACGCAATTTTTTCACGTTCATCGCGTACCGTCCCCCACCTTAATAACGTTTTACGCCCAACTTATCAAAGAAATCGGGGAAAGAA
Organism: Candidatus Scatosoma sp.; assembly: GCA_045534315.1. Lineage (GTDB taxonomy): Bacteria > Bacillota > Clostridia > Christensenellales > Borkfalkiaceae > Scatosoma. Next base: position 4,098 of record JAZSJN010000156.1, on the reverse strand, counting down.
ATCGAGCAGCAATCTTCACGAATAACGTTACCGCCGTTTTTAGAGGCGATCAGTCCAACCGCTCCCGTCATCGCAATACGGTGATCGAGATAACTATCGATATCGCCGCCGCGCAGCGTTTCCTTGCCACGGATAATAAAACCGTCGGGCGTTTCTTGACAGTCTCCGCCCAGGTTATTGATCAGCTCCGCCGTCGTGCGGATTCTATCGCTCTCTTTCACGCGCAATTCTTTTGCGCCCGTAATATGCGTTTCGCCGTCCGCAAACGCGCAAAGGAGTGCCACCAAAGGCAATTCGTCAATCATAGCAGGCACGTCTTCCGCCGTCAACGTAATCGCGCGCATGTCCGATTTTTCCACCAAAATATCCGCCGTTTCTTCGCCGCCCGATACGCGCTTGTTAAGCAGGGAATATTTTACCCCCAACCGATCGAACGCCGTCAATATCCCCGTGCGCGTGGGGTTGATTCCCACGTTTTTACACAACGTTTTACCTTTTAACGCGCCGAGCGCCATAAAGTACGCCGCCGAAGATATATCGGACGGAACGCATACGTCGATCGATTTTAAATGGCTTTTTGCAACCGTAACGCTGTTGCCGTTGACGCGGATATCCGCGCCCATTGCCGCCAACATTCTTTCGGTGTGATCGCGGGATTTTACAGGCTCACTAACCCGCGTTTCGCCGTCCGCAGAAATACCCGCCAATAAAATCGCGCTTTTGACCTGCGCGGAAGAAATCAGCAAGGACATCTCCGTACCGCGTAGCGGCGAGGGATTTACGTACACGGGCGCATGCCCGTCCGTCGTCTTAACGTTTGCGCCAAGTAAAGCAAGCGGATCTGCCACACGGCGCATGGGGCGAGACGAAAGGGATTCGTCGCCGTACAGCATAGCGTCGATCTGTTTGCCTGCCACAAAGCCTGTCAAAAGACGAATGGTCGTACCCGAATTGCCACAATTCAACTGCGTTCCGCGACGGAATCTGGGCGTTCCGCTGACGCGGAGCGTCGTACCGTCCACGTCGATTTTTGCGCCCAACGCGCGCATACAACGGCACGTGGAAACGCAATCTTCGCCCATCAATGCGTTTGTAATCACCGCCTCGCCGTCCGAACCGCTATTGAGCATAATCGCGCGATGCGTTACGGATTTATCGCCGGGAAGTTCAAACTCCCCTTCAAAAAATTGTCTACCTTGGATATACTGCATATCCGTCCCCTTTTTCTATTCTCTTCTCTTTTATTTCGCCGCTTTTATCAATGCGTCGCGGTATTCCTCAAAGTCAAGCGCAAACATCGTCCACACGCCTTTTGCTTTCGCAACCGCCATCTTAATCTTGCCGTCGTCCAAATTTTTCTTGTCCGCGCGCGCCTTTTCAGCATTCGCGCCGATATTCGAAAAATCCACCGACGAAAGTGGTGTCATCCCGATTGCCTTTTCCGTCAGCGCGATCAAACGCTGTCCGTATTCCTTTTCGCACACACCCGCCGACACCGCCATACGGGTTTCAAAAAGCATACCGTATAAAACGCTTTCGCCGTGTGAAAGCCCACTCGTCAATTCAATCGCATGCCCCGTGGTATGCCCGACGTTCAAACTGCGCCGCTCCCCGCTTTCCTTTTCATCCGCCTGTACTACGCTTGCCTTATGCTGAATACAAGCCACGATCAGCTCCGTCAAAAATGTAAGATCGGTCAATTTGTCCGTATTCTTTTCCAAAACGTCAAAAATTTCGCCGCTGAGTGCCGCGTATTTGACGATTTCGCCCACACCGCATTTAATCTCGCGCGGAGGCAACGTTTTTAAAAACGTAGGATCGACCAGCACTTCGCAGGGCTGATAGAACGCCCCGACAATATTCTTCACGCCGCCAAGATCCACCGCCGTCTTACCACCTACGCTGCTATCCACCTGCGCCAACAAAGTCGTGGGAATCTGTATGCAGGAAATCCCACGCATATACAATGCCGCAGCCAAACCGCCGATGTCGCCGACTACGCCGCCGCCAACGGCAAACAAGCGGGAATTTCTGTGCAATCCTGCCGCCGCCATTCTTTCCAAAATCGCGTACAACGATTGAAAGGTTTTATTCTCTTCGCCCGCAGGCAAAACAAAAATTTCCGCACCGTTAAAATACCGAGCAAGCCACTCTTTATACAACGCGTATACGTTGCTGTCCGTCACGACGAAATTCTTTTGTCCTGCTGTTAATACGGGTAGACGGGCGTCGATCACGTCCTCGCCCACGTATATTTCCCCTGTCATCGTCGGGGTTTTCAAACGGATTGTTTCCATATGCCCCCCTATCTTACGGCAAATCGTTATAACGCATTTTTACCTGTGCAATCGTATCGCCGCCAAGTCGGTTTTGCACCGCGTCCGCAAGCACCTGCGCCACCACCGATTCTGCAATCACTTTAAAGGCGAAAATCGCGCAGACGTCGCTACGTTCCGACGCCGCCGTCGCGCTTTCTTTCGTTCCAAACTCGACAGTCTGTAAACCTTTCATTAAGGTCGGAATCGGTTTCATTGCAACGCGAATCACGATCTCTTCACCGTTGGACATTCCCCCTTCAATTCCGCCTGCTCGATTGGTATTGCGATAAAAACCTTTATTCTCGTCGTAGAAAATTTCGTCGTGAATATCTTTGCCGCTTGTGTTCGCCACCGCAAACCCTGCGCCAATCTCCACACCTTTCGCCGCCTGAATACTCATCAGTCCCGCGCTAAGCTGCGCGTCCAACTTTTCCGCGTACGTCATGACGTTGCCAAAGCCACTCTTCAAACCGCGTACCCGTATCTCAACCACGCCGCCTGCCGTATCGCCCGCCTTTTTCAGCGCGTCAATTTTTGCCTGCGCCAACGCGCTTGCCTTTTCGTCTAACATCCCCAAAGGAGTTACCTTTTTCATTTCGTCAAAGGTATACGCGCCGTCGTCCTTGATACCGCACACTTCGCGCACGCAGCCGCCGATTTCCACGCCAAGCGCAGCAAGATACTGCTGATATACCTGCCCCGCCGCCACACGGATCGCCGTTTCCCGCGCAGAAGCGCGTTCTAAGATATTCCGCGCGTCCGCTTGGTCAAATTTCAGCATGCCTGTAAGATCGGCATGCCCCGGGCGCACCTTGGTAAGCGCCTTTTTCGCCATCGCCTCGCCGTCGCATATCCCTGCCGACATAGCCGATTTCCAATTTTCGTAATCACGGTTATAAATACAAAGGGTAACGGGACTGCCTAGCGTTTCGCAATTGCGAACACCCGTCAAAATTTCGACCGTATCCCGTTCGATCTTCTGCCGCGCCCCACGACCGTACCCGCTCTGGCGCAACGCCAAAGCGTCGTTGATCTTCTCTACGTCCAACGCCAAATGCGCGGGTAAACCTTCAATAATCGCCACCAACGCTCTACCGTGCGATTCCCCTGCCGTCGTCAGTTTCATGATTTTTTCCTACCTTTTTCTACTCTCTAAATCTATTAAACACCGCGCGTGGAAAATACGTATTCCCGCCCGTCGTGGTCTACCGTAACGCGCTGCCCGTTCTGTACTCGACCGAGCAAAATTTCTTCGGATAAACGATCTTCGATACAACGCTGTATCACTCGTTTTAACGGTCTTGCGCCGTACTGCGCGTCATACCCTTCTTTGACGAGCGCAGAAAGCGCTCGGTCCGTTACCGTCAAAATAATACCGCGCTGTTCTTCCAACCGCTTGGCAAGCGAAGAAATAATCTTGCCGCCAATCTTCGCGCAATCCGCCTCGGATAAGCGATGGAAGACGATAATATCGTCTAAGCGGTTCAAAAATTCGGGACGGAATTTTTCTTTGAGCGCCCTGGTGATATTGTCTTTCATGCTCTCGTACTGCTTTTCACCAACAGCGTCGCCACTTCTGCCGTCCGCGCCGAACCCATACACGCCCGTCTTTGCGCTTTCCGCCACCGCTGCTCCCGTGTTGGACGTTAAAATAATGACCGCATTTTTAAAGCTAACCGTTCTGCCTTTGCTGTCCGTCAAACGCCCGTCGTCTAAAATTTGCAGCAACAGATTAAACACGTCGGGGTGCGCCTTTTCAATTTCGTCAAATAAGATCACA
>JAZSJN010000159.1:0-2769 GCA_045534315.1 Candidatus Scatosoma sp. | reverse complement strand
TACAGTAGGAAAAAATACTCAAAAGATAAAAGAGTATATAGAGAGTCAGTTGAAGGAAGATAAACTCGGGGAACAGCTGCGGATAGATTATCCTGATAGCTCGTTCAAAGAGTAATATGCAAATGGCAGACCTCAATACCCTTGTAGAGGGTGGCTGGTAGCATAGGGCTTCGCCCGCATATGAAATACCCCGCGTTTTCACGCGGGGATATTTATTGCATGCTTAGATAAGTAAATAGGTTTCACTATTGCTTTTTTGTAGAAAATGTGCTATACTGTTAACGTAAGGAGTAAGATTATGTTAGATTGTATTATCATCGGCAGTGGAGTAGCGGGGATTTCCGCCGCGCTTACGCTAAAAGCAAACGGCAAAACTTTTTTGATTTTTGGTTCGCCCGAGCTTAGCGAAAAGATAGAAAAAGCGGAATTGATCCGCAATTATCCTGGGTTGTCGAACGTCACGGGTAAGGATTTTACGGCAGTGTTAAAGGCGCAACTTTTAGACGCGGAAATCGAGATAAAAAACGAAAAGGTGGGGGGCGTGTACGCGATGAAAGACAAATTCACCGTGTTAACGCAGGATCAAACCGCGTATGAGAGTCGTACGGTGATCCTTGCCTGCGGGGTGGAAAGCGTCAAGCAAATCGACGGAGAAGAAAGCTTTATCGGACGGGGCGTTAGCTATTGCGCGACTTGCGACGGCTTTTTGTATAAAGGCAAAACGATCGCTGTTTTTTGTACGTCCAAGCGTTTGGAACACGAGATCGGCTATCTAGCGGATATTGCTGAAAAGGTCTATTTAATGCCCATGTATAAGGACGTGGAGATTGCTCGTGACAACGTGGAAATTATCCGTAAAATGCCCCAAAAAATCGACGGAACGAAGCGAGTGGAAAAGATTACCTTTGCGGCTGCTCCGTCGCAAAATATACCCAAAGAAATTGCGATAGACGGCGTATTTATGCTTCGCGATTGTGTTTCGCCTGCAATTTTGGTTGGGGGATTACAAATGAACGACGGTCACGTGGTTGTTGATCGCGACATGTCTACCAACCTTTCGGGTTGCTTTGCTGCGGGTGATTGCACTGGCAGACCTTATCAATACGCGAAAGCGGTGGGGGAAGGCAACGTTGCGGCTCATTCGGTAAGTAAATACGTATAGCACGCATCCTATCCGCAAAAGCGAAACACGCTTGCGTATTTGCGCAAGCGTACAAACGTCAAGGAGGTAAAAATGGAACGGGAACGCGTTATCTTGCACTCTGACCTAAATAACTTTTTTGCCTCGGTGGAGATTGCGCTCAATCCGTCGTTGGCGGGTAAGCCGTTGATCGTTTGCGGCGATCCGAAAGAACGACACGGTATCGTGCTCGCCAAAAACGAAGAAGCGAAGAAATTTGGCATTAAAACGGCAGAAACGGTGTATTCTGCGTTGAAAAAGTGCCCCGACGTGCAGATGGTCGGCTCGCATTATCACGAATATAAGCGGTATTCTGCGCGCGTGGTGGAAATTTACGGGCGGTACACGGACGTTATTGAAGAATGTAGCATTGACGAGTGTTCGCTTGATATGACAGAAAGCACGCAGCTTTTTGGCGACGGCAGGACGATTGCGGAGCGTATCCGCAAGGAAGTCAAGGAAGAGTTGGGTGTGACGGTGTCGGTTGGGGTTAGTTTTAACAAGGTATTTGCAAAATTGGCGTCAGAGATGAAAAAACCGGACGCCGTGACGGAAATCACCCGCGCAAATTACCAAAGCAAGGTATGGTGTTTGCCCGTAGGAGATCTATTGTTTGTCGGTAAAGCGACGGCGGAAAGTTTGCATAAACTCGGCATACGCACAATTGGAGATCTTGCTATGGCGAACGAAGATTTGTTGACGCGCACGCTCGGTAAACGGGGCAGACAGCTCCGCGTTTACGCGTGTGGGGAAGACAGAGAACCCGTTCGCGCGGAAAAGGGTAAGGAAGATTTGAAATCGGTGGGTAATTCCACTACGCTCGCTAAGGATATTACCGATCGAGAAGAGATCAAGCGTTGGTTTTATGCGATTGCAGAAAGCGTGGCGGGGCGACTTCGCGACGCGGACGTGGGGCGCGCGAATACGGTACATATCGTGGTGCGCAATGAAAAATTACAGGATACGACCTGCCAGATGAAAGTGCCACCCACCGCCCTTTGCGGGGATATTGCAAAAGCCGCTTACGATCTGTTTTGTCGGCATTTTCCGCTGGGTACGCGGGTACGTATGCTAGGGATTACCGTTTCGGGGTTTGATTATCACGTAGAGCAGCTTCGCTTGGACGATATGTTAGATGGTGATAAAAAGGGCTATGATCGGCGAGAGCGCGCTGAAAGTGCGATTGCGAAACTGCGAGAAAAGTACGGGTATGCCACGGTACAGCGAGGCGTGGTTTTGGAAGACGAGAATCTGAAAGGGTTGGATATACGCGGCAAAAAGGAAGAAAGTACGTCGAAGAATAGAAATCCGCAAGACAATGTATAAAAAGGAAAAAACCGTCGATACTGATGTTATCGGCGGAATTTTTTTGTCGATTGATATAAAAAGAGCACCATTGGGAAACAGTTGTTTTTCAATGGTGCTCGACGCTTTAAAAAAGTATTGGTTGCGACCCGTATGGTGGGTTTTGTTAATTTTTTCAACAAAAACGACTTACAAATAAAAAACTGCGCGATCCTTTTTTGCCGAAATTTACCGAAGCGGAAACGCCGCAGGTGACTCCTGCAAAGCTACCTTATGGCACACGC
>JAZSJN010000105.1:0-3900 GCA_045534315.1 Candidatus Scatosoma sp. | reverse complement strand
TATTTAATATTTCATTAAATGAAATATTTTTTACAAACCAATTCACTTCTGGAGTGTAAGACAGATTTGCAAACATCAAACCCCAAGATATTTCACTATCTAATCCATATTTATCAATAATTGCAAATAGATCTGTAGTTTTTTTATCAACCAATAATCCGGCATGTTTTAAGAAAATAGTAAAGAATTCAAATTTTGGTCCATTAATTGAAGGTGATTCAAAAAACTCTTCTTTCTTTTCGAATAATTCTTGGAACCATTCTATTAATGGTGCATGAGTAGAATAACAATTCAAACTTTTTGATTTCATTTTTTTTAGCGAAATTTTTTTGATTTTTTTATTTTTACTCGGTTTTTTCTTTTTTTACCCACGCAAGAAAACACCCGCCACGCAGTTACACCATAATCTTGCCCAAGACGCCAAACATCTTCGTTCTTTGCTCGTCTATTTTTTTACAATACAAAAACCGCCGTGGAGCGACGCGCGCCCCACAGCGGTTTTTTTAATTTTTTTATAAAACAGCCCTATACGTGTCGCGATGAACGCAAAAAAGCGGGCTTTTACGCGCCCTGCTTCGTCGCGTCTGCAACAGCCGTTTCCAAAAGGACTTCCGCCGCACTTTCCACGCGCAACGTTTGCGATTCTTCTTTTTCTTTTGCGCGCTGCTGCTTTTTCAAATTGCTCTTGCGCAAAATTTCCAGCTTGTAAGAATTGTAACGCAAAATAAACAGCGACGGCAAATTTAAAAAGATATTGATAATGGAAACGGGGATCGAAATGGACAACCAAAGAGACATGGTAGGGAAGAACGGAATAAAACCGAGCAATAAAATCGAAAAACCGATAAACAAGCTCCAAAAATGTCCCATCTCACCATAGCACGCCTCTAAAAGAAAACGGTCGAGATATTCCACGCTCTTAGGATCGGCAATCTTGTTCTTTCTAAACCCTGTAAAATGCCCGATTTCCGGCACTTTGTCCTTCCATTTCCTAATCTTTAATTTTTCATAAAAACTCTTTTCTTTTGCGGAAACGGTAAAAACTTTTTTCTCGTGGTTTGCAAGCTTTTCAGGCAATAATCGGCAAACGGTCGCCACCAAAGCGTCCACGACGATCGCCAAAACCGCCGCAAGCGCCGTAAATCCAAGCAGATAGAAAAAGTTGGTTGAAAAGATAAAAAACAACGACGCGGATATGATCAATACGCATACCGTAATGATTGATAAATAGAGTATCATTCTTCCGTATTCTCCTTTGTTTCGACTTTTTCGTTTATATCGCTTTCATCCGATTCGGCGTACACGAGTGGTATTCCATATACTTCTTCGTATTTCGCCTTGCACAGCGCGTACGCTTCGTCTTTCATTTTCTCCGCGCCCACCTTTTCTCCGAGTGTTTTATCAGGATAGATCGGCGGCATAATATGCAACGTAAAACGTTGTATCGGGTATCCGTCCCCGCCCAAGCGTTCGTCGTCCGTCATGGTGATAAACATGGGCACAACGGGTACGTCCGCACGGTAAGCCATTTTAAAACCACCTAGCTTAAACGGACGGGGTTTGCGGTAATTCCACCACATACCCTGTTCGGGATAAATCAAAATCGTTTCGCCGTTTTTCAAAAGCGTATTCGTCGCGGACATGAAATTGATCATGGTGCGACGGTTGCTCGATAAAGGCAACGTGTTACAATGACGGAAGAAAAAGCCGTACAAACCGGGGAAATTGGTATAATTTCCTTCGCGAATAATTTTGTACAGATATTTCTTCGGCAGATATTTACGGATACAATGGAAAACCACGTAGTTATCAAACGCGTGGAAATGGTTACACGTGATAATCGCGCCGTTTTTCAAGCCTTCTTCCAAATATTCCGTACCCGTTACCCCATCGATTACCAAAATATCCTTTTTAATCAGTTTCAAAAAATAGTGATCGGCGCAAAAATTGGCAATCTTTCTGCTGATTTTGCTCGACAGTTTTTTGCACAGATAATCGACCTTGTCGGGCGTAAGTTCGGGGGCTTCTGGATCGTTTTCAACGTCCTCGTCAAAGCGTCCTTCCTTTTCGTATTGCTTGATCTTTGCCATGACTTCCAGGCGATCGGGGGCGATCTTTGTTTCGTCCATAATTAACTCCTTTTTCTATACTCGTATAAAATGCTTTGACCGCCCGAAAATATTGCGAGCGGTTTTTTGTTTATCGTATTGTGTTTTGCGGGGTGTGTTTTAACACGTCTCACGCTGTTTATACGTTGCCGTAACGTTTTCCGTACACCTTGAAATAGCCGTCGGGACGCGCAATCTCTTCTTCGGCAAGCGCCTTTAAATTCTTTTCCCCTAACTTATCGTTTTCCAAGCCGTTCATATCAAAGCTATCCTGCAAACCCTTGATATAATCGTAAAATTCCGTTCTTACGGCGTATTCCCAAAAATATTCCTGATAAGGAATATCTTCATAATGCCAAGGTTTCCACGTCATCAAATAATGCACGATACGCAAGTCTTCACGGGAAAGCTTATCCGGTCCTACGGGCGTTTTGTTCCACGCGCGGGGCAGGCGCAAAATTCTGTCCTGACAAATAACGTTAAGATAATCTTCGTCCTGTATCAAACGGAATTTGTATTTTCCCAAAAGCTCCGCAAACTGATCATAAAAACCTTCTTCACGGAATGCTTTCAAATTCATCAAAATCACACCCGCGTTGAAGAAATAATCGGGATCAAGACCGTCCACTTCTTTTACGTACCGCTTATAAACGTCAAAGCTGTTTACCCCTTCGCAGGGCGCGCCACCAAGCAAATTGTTGCCCAGATCATAATTGTACAATTCGCTGATGTCCCCCAAAATTACCGTATCGCAATCGAGATACAGAGCCTTATCGTACTGCGGGAACATCCCTGCAATAAACACACGGAAATAGGTGGTTGCGGTGTAATAATCGCGCATGTGCAATTTATCGAGAATGGGTTTTAAACGTTCCGTCACGTCCACGAACGAAATGCGCAAGCCCTCTTTCTCGTTATAACGCAAAATTTTCTCCTGATAATCTTCGCGAATACCTGAATGTAAAACGTACATTTCGTAATCGTATTCACGCGAAGAGTTTTCCCACAAAGATTCTAGCGTGATCGAAAGGAAAGGCAAATAATTATTGTCCGTTGCAAAGAAAATGGGCACAACCCCTTTCTTTTCCTTTTTCACGCCCGATTGGTTTTCCGCCGCTTTCGACGCGCCTCTGTCCGCTTTTGCAGGCGTAAGCAATTCTACGTCCGCTTCGTTCCAGCCGAGTCTTTTGGGTTTGATTTGCGTTTGTTCCATTTTTTTATCTCCGTTTTACCGATTCACGATCATCATATTTTGAAAAATCACAACTCCTATCGCGCCAAGTAACGCATACAGACCGTCATCTTTTCAATCGCTCGTCGGTTTGTGTTTTCATTTTATCTCATTTTTTTCCAAATTACAACCTTTTTGTTCTCTTTTCAGCTCTATTCGCAAAAAACGCGCTCTACCACGCAAAACTACCACTCTACCCACAGTAGAGCGGCTGTCCACCCACGATAGAATCAGTCAAACGCATACACTAAAAGACATTTGGGCCAAGACGTAGTCAAACGAAAGCTTTTTTGCAAAAAAAAATATTCCGCGCTAATTAAACACAGCCCGCGCGGAATAAAAAATCTTTTATATATAATTATCGAAAGCAATAAACTAAAAAAGCTTTCTTTTTTCAGAAATAGAAGAATTTTCCTGTTTACCGTTTCAAAAAAACGCCCTTTTATCTCTTCTATTCGGCACAAAAGGCAAACGGATTTTTTTAAAGACGACCTATATTTCCAACAAAATGGTTACCGGTCCGTCGTTGTATTGTTCAATCTTCATATCCGCGCCAAACAC
>JAZSJN010000145.1:0-10046 GCA_045534315.1 Candidatus Scatosoma sp. | reverse complement strand
AAGGTCATAAGTTCGAATCTCATCGCCGCTACCAAAGATAAAACACGATTTATTCGTTTTATATAGCGCTGAAAGGCGCAACGACGGCCCGTTGGTCAAGCGGTTAAGACACCACCCTTTCACGGTGGTAACATGGGTTCGCGCGAGGAGCTATAGCGACGACACTCTCCGAGGGTTCCCTTTTAAGGGTGCCGGAGATTCCCGCGAAAAGGTTCGATTTGGGTTGGTTAAGGGTCACAACTAAAAACGCTAGTTTTATTTATCCATAAGGTTTGCGTTTTTCTTTTTATTGTGATACAATTATGCATAGCCAAAATATAAAAAGGTAAGGTGCTTATATGCAAAAATGCAAGTTGGCAGAATATGAGAAATACGCATGCAAAAAGCAAACGGATCAGGGAGAATTGCTCATTTGGACGAAGGCGTTGCAAACTGCGCTTGACGAAAATGACTATGTCTATATTCCCAAAGGAAAATATTACGTGGACGACAGTATTATTTTGTCTTCCAATAAGTGGATAAAGGCGAGCAAGCGCGCGGAAATAATTCTTTTGGAAAGCTGTAAAAAATTGATGCTCCGCAACGCCGACGTTATTGACGGCAGTTATACGATTATTCCCGAAACAGCGCCGAAAACGGAAAATATTCGCATTGAGGGCGGGATTTGGTCGGAAAGTAATCGAAAGAGACTTGGATACGGATGGACGGGTAAGTACGACGACGCGCATTCGTTGCGCGGTGTTAGCTGTACTATGCTGTTTAGCGGCGTGAAAAATCTCGTTTTGAAAAACATGGTTTTCAAGCATTCGGCGGGATTTTCCGTACAAATAGGACGTTGTGAGAATTTCACTGTTAAAAATATCGAATTTATCAGTTGTTATGCTGACGGGATACATATCAACGGCGGAGTGCGGAACGGCTACGTCTATAATATTCACGGCGAAGTGGGGGATGATCTTGTTGCATTAAACGCCTACGATTGAGATAAATCCACGATCAATAACGGTGAAATAGAAAACGTGGTGGTGGAAAAAATATATTCGCCGACAAACGTGGATTGCTACAAGGCGATTCGCATACAGCCTGGGGTTTTACCGATTGAAAACGGGGAAATCGATTGTTATATCAAGGACCTTTGTATCAAAGATGTTAGGGGCGTGTCCGTGTTTAAAATGTATTTACAAACACCGCGCTATATAGACAAGCCCGCCGGCGCGCGTGTTGGTTGGATGAAAAATGTTCGTTTTGAAAACGTAGAAATGAATGCCTGCGAACCAATTGATGCATTTCCGACTTATTTGACAGGGGACCCCATTGTCGGGCATTTTGCGGCTTTTGAGTTAGGTAGCACGATCGACAGCGTATATTTTAAGAACGTGAACGTTGTGTTGAACAAAGAAAAATATCCGCTGTCGCATTTTGTATTGGTTGGCCCGAAATCGTATTATATGGAGGACGAAAAAACGGAGATTTTCGATCCTTACGTAGTGAGCGAAGTCGGGAAAATCATCTGCGAGAACGTAAAAATTAACAACAAAGCGTTAAAAGACGTACAAGATGCGATCTGCGCAATTTCTTTCCCCGACGATATGTACGAAAATCAGTTTGGCAAAGGCGGCAGCGGAACAATCGGTGAGATAATCATAAAGTAGGTCAGGTTAAAATTTTTATATGGGAGCGAGAAATATGAAAATTGCAGCGGATTTGATAAAGATGACTATTCGCGTAGTTATTATCCGAACGCAAAATCGCCCGTTCAAGAGAATTTAACTTTTGAAAACGTAGTGGTAGAGGCGGAGAAGATCCCGACCTTGCTTTGGTCTATCTCTCCTGTGGAAAACGTTCGGTTTATCAACTGCACGCTGAAAAACAGCAAAGTGCATTTTGATAATATCCAGGAACAAGGTATTTGCTATCCAACGACGCATTTATTGTTTAACGGAACAAAGTTTCAGGAAGAAATCCCGCTCTTTCTCCGTTGTGAAAAGGGGACAAGCGCAAGCGTTTGCGTAGTTAATTCAATGAACAGTCGCGTTTCTTCGTGTGTGGAAGGGGATGTAAACGTACGCGATACGGATATTCTCTTGCAAAAAAATTCCATTTAGGTTGGTCAAGGGACATAAAAGCGTATAATCCGAACCACATCTTTGTGAGAAAAGATTGGTTCGGATTTACTTTATTTTAAGCGAAATGAAATAAAAAAGGAGTTATCCAAGTGCGGATAACTCCTTTTTTTTACTTATATTTTAATAAAATTATGCGTTGTCACGCTTCCCCGTAAGATTTAACGCCTATGTGAGTGTGAGAAAGTGAGCTAAGAAATGAGAGGGCTAGTTAAAGCGTTTTTTTGTATTCGGTGGGTGACATGCCCGTAATCGCTTTGAATTTGCGGCTAAAATAGTTTATATCGTAAAAACCTGTCCGCAAAGCAATTTCGCTGATACTGGCATCCTCTTTTTCTAAGAAAAGTTTTGCATACATGATGCGGATTTCGTTGATATATTCAATAACGCTTTTTTGTGCGTTTTTCTTGAAAAAGTGCGCGAAATAAGAGGGACTCATATTAAAGTGTGCAGCTAAAGAGCCAACACTGAAATTTTCCGAATAATGCTCGTTTAGATACTCAATGATATGGTTGAAAGTGTCTAGTTTTTTAAATGTCCTTCGGTATTCTTCTTCTTGTAATACCGTTTTCGTGTGTCGCTCAAGCAATAATAAAAACAATTCGGAGGCGAGTCTTATTTGTTCCAAAGAGTTGTGCGGGGTGGGTTTTCCCGTTGAGACTAAATAAAGGCTATTGAGCAGTTTTATACAATCTTCGTCTTCGATTATATTTTGAAAAACAATATAATCATTTCCCATTAAGTTGTGAAAAAAGCTCGGGTTAAACTGAAAACAGTAGAACCTTGACTCGAATTGTGAAACAATACCCGTGTGCAGTTCATTGCCGTTTACGAGTACGATAGAGCCTTTTTTTACGTTATAATTTTGCAGATTACAGGACGTTACAGCCCTTCCTTGCGTAAAGTACAAAATCTCAATGGCTTCGTGCCAATGAATTCTGCCGTTGGAGGTATGATTTATAAGCTCTTTGATTTGTATGGGATTTTTGCCGAGCCTAAGGGACTCGTATTCTTGACGTACGTTCATAGCAGCTCCTTTTAAGAATTTACTAATATTGAGCAGTTTTGTGCTATCATGGCTTTTTTCTATATGATACAATATAATGGAAGAAATGTCAAGGAGAAGTTTGAAAAAAATGAAAAAAATGATTACGGTTGTGTTAGTTGGGGCCGGTAATCGAGCCGACGTTTATGCATCTGTTTCTTTGCAATCCCCTGAAAAAATGAAAGTTGTAGGGATCGTGGACCCCGATCCGATACGTAGGGAATTGATGCGCGAGCGTTATAACGTTCCCGTAGAAAACTGTTTTGAAGACGTATCAGAGTTTGTTAAACGTGAAAAATTTGCGGACGCTGTGATTAATGGTACGATGGATCATTTGCACGTTTCCACATCGATTCCCGTTTTGGAAAAGGGCTATGATTTATTATTGGAAAAGCCGTTTGCCGTCAACGAAGCGGAAATGGAGCGTTTAGTGAAAGCAGCTAGAAAATATAAGAATAAGGTCGTCATAGGACACGTTCTTCGCTATACAGATTTTTATCGTGCAATTAAGCAACACGTGTTAAACGGGGATTTGGGTAAGATTATCTCTATTGAAACGTGCGAGCACGTCAGTTATCATCATATGGCGGCGTCTTACGTGCGTGGAAAATGGAGTTCGGAAAAGCTTTGCTTTGCGCCGATGCTTTTGGCGAAATCTTGTCACGACGTAGATATTCTTCTTTGGATGATGAAGGAAACGCAGCCTATCCAGGTCGTCAGCTTCGGTTCGGATTTCCAATTTGGGCCTGAAAGAAAGCCCCAAGGAGCGGGAACTCGTTGTATGCAGGATTGTCCTTTCGTTGACGAGTGTATCTATTCGGCGAAGTCGAATTATCTCGCGCAACCCAGATGGGGGCAGTACGTTTGGAAGTGTTTAGAGAAAAATAGAAACTTGACGCAGGAAGAAAAAGCGGAATCTTTAAAAACGAACAATCGTTACGGAAAATGCGTATGGGATTTTAACCGCGACGGCAACGTTGACCACCAAGCGGTAATGTTTAATTTTGCCAATGGTGCGACGGGGACGTTCAGCATGATCGGCGGTTGTGCAAAGCCGGAACGGAATATTCATATTGTAGGTACGTTAGGCGAAATTAAGGGTACGTTTGACGATTCCCGCTACGTTTTAAGGAAGATGGAACCGAACGGCTCGTATATCGGTTGTCTGGAAACTGTGTATGACCTTAACGTTAGCGGAGATATGATCGGCGCGGCAGGCGGACACGGCGGCGGAGATCAAAAGCTGGTATACGATTTCTTGGATTATTTGAGCGGTTACCAGCCTTCCGTTTCCTGTGCAACCTTGGAAGATTCCGTCATCAGCCACAGAGCGGTATTTAAGGCGATGGAATCTAAATACAGCAATACGATAATCAAAATATAAGTCTTGAATAGACGGGTTAAGATTGTATTTTTGCGTGCGCAGCCCCGCGGGGCTATTTGCTGTTTTGTATCAGCAAATAAATAATTTGACAAAAAAAACAAAAAAGCGAAGGCAAAAATTACCAACTCGTTTTTTTGTGGCGGATATTGATTTCGATCAAAAATTGGATTATAGTTGTTATGCGGACACTCTCGCGCGACAACATGATAATAGAGCAAGGTAAACAAATTTTCAAGGAGGAAAAAGATGAAAAAGAGATTGTTTACAAGTGTTTTAGCAATTTTATTGCTTGTTGTGCTTTCCGTATTCGGATTTGTAGGATGCGGCAAGGATGGTGGAACGGTGGAATCGTCCAAATCGTCCGAGTCGGTTGAATCGTCCGAAACGGTTGATTCGTCTGAATCGTCCGAAACGGTTGATTCGTCTGAAGATCAAGGCGGAGATATACAAATTTTTACAGTTGAATTTAAAAACGGCGATAAAGTAATCAAATCGGTAGAAGTGGAAGAAGGTTCGTCCGTAGCGTATAGTGGCGTGACGCCTTTTAAAGCTTCGACAGCGCAATATACCTATACGTTTAGCGGCTGGTCGACGAGTGAAAATGGTGAAGCTGTAGATCTTTCTACAGTTGAAATCAACGGGGATACAACGTTTTACGCGGTATTTGTGGAAACGATACGCAGTTACACCGTAACGTGGAACGTGGACGGCGCAACGACGACGGAATCGGTGGAATACGGTGCAACGCCCGAATATAAGGGCGCAACGCCTACCAAACCCACGGTCGGCAATACTAGCTATACCTTTATGGGGTGGGCTGCGTCTTTGACGGGTGAAGCTTTGGAAACGTTGCCTGCGGTTGACGGCGACGCGACTTATTACGCCGTATTTAACGAAGTTACGGAGCAGACGACCTTTTCCGTAATCTGGAAGAACGGTAACGATCTTTTGCAGACGGATACCGACGTAGAATATGAGGCAACGCCCATCTATACGGGTGAAACGCCTACGAAAGATCCGACTGTGGAAATCGAATACGTATTCGACGGTTGGTCGACGAGCTTAAACGGCGAAAAGTTGGAAACGTTGCCTGCGGTAACGGCGGACGCAACGTATTATGCTGTATTTAAAGAAACGCCGCGTAAATATACCATTACTTGGATGATCGAAGGGGTAGAACATACTTCACAGTGCGGCTACGGCAGCGTGCCCACGTATACGGGCGCAACTCCTACGAAAGCAGATTCCGAAGAATGTTCGTACAAGTTTAGCGGCTGGGCTTTAAGCGTAGACGGCGAAAAGACGGAACCCCTTCCTACGGTTGCGGGCGAAGCTACTTTCTATGCTGTATTTGAAGTAGACCAGATCTTTGAAGCTCCCAAGTTTACAAGCGGACAGATTCTGTATTCTGCAAATTCCAAAGAGATCTTCTTGCCCGAAGGTTTGCTTCCTGTAGACGTTTCAATCACGTCGGCGGTTGTAAAGGCAGAAGGTATGGACGACGTAGTTGCTTATCAAGAAGATGCATGGGTACATGATGCGATCAACCTTACGGAAGAAGAACTCAAAGAAAATATGATTGGCGTGCGTTTCTTGGAAGTAAAACTTTCCAACGGGGAAAAATACGGCGTGGATATGAAAGTTTATTCGGGTATTATCGATGAGCTTTCCGACTTCCCTGTATTCTTTAACAATACGGCTGTTCCCAGCGAATTTGACGCGGCTACCTATCCCGCAGTTGCACCCAACGTATATGGTTACTATATCGTAACGAAGGACCTTGGTACGGGTGTAGAAGAACTGACGTTTGAACAGGCAGTAGACACCGACTTCCAAAAGACTAATGGCTTTAACGGCGTCTTAGATGGTCAGGGGCATACCCTTCGTTTCAAGCTGATGAAAGGCGCTTTGGTGGGTAGAGTTCTCGGTAATGCCGTCATCAAAAATCTCGGCGTTATTTACGAAGACTGCTCGTATGATGGCAATGATAAATTTAATACGGGGCACGGCGTATTCGGTTATATTACCAACGGCTATCCCGAAATCAGAAACTGCTATATTGAACGTACCAACGAATTGTATTCGCGTTCTTCGGTGTACGGTATTATGGCGCGTCCCAACAATAAGCTTACGATACATAATTCCGTAATTTTCGGCTATAACGTAAAAGACGATTGTACTTGGTGGACGGACGAGTCAAACGGCAAATTTAATACTATCAACGAAACGTCTACGAACGTATACGTAATCCATGCGCGTAACGTTGCTCCCTGCATGTCTGTAAACTTTACGAAGGTGTTTGACGATGCGATTTGGGAAGGTTCGCGCGAAGTGTTGCTTTCCGAAATTGCAGATGCAAACGGATTTGACGATAACTTCTGGTACAAAGAAAACGGCAAACTCATTTGGAAGGGCTTTGAAACGGCTACGATTACTTGGGTGGATAAAGACGGAACTAGCTCGGAATTCGCAACGAAAGGAGATTTCGTTGTTAACGAAAGAACGTTACCTGAGGACGTTATTACGGAAACGCAGGTAACAAGAACGTATTGGTCCACGGAAGAAAACGGCGAACAGATCGAGCTTGGCACGCTGATTGAAGTCCAAGGCGACGTTACCTATTATTTAGTGGAAAATGTAAGCACCCGTTATTACACGGTAACGTGGAATATCGAGGGTGAGGAAACGACGACGGAGTATGAATACAACGAAACGGCTGCGCATGACGATCCTGTAAAAGCGGAAGACGATTACTATACCTACGAGTTTAAGGGGTGGTCGCTCAGCGAAAACGGCGAAATTGTAGAGCTTGGCGCAGTAACGGCAGATGATATTACGTATTATGCTGTGTTTGAAAAAACGGCAAAAGTTTCTGTAATTACGGTAAACGAAGCAGTTTTGTATTCTAGTGCAGACGATCAAATTTTCCTTCCGGAAGAATTGACGCTTACCTTGGACGAAACGGTGACGATTTCGAGCACGGACGGCACGATTGTATATTACGAAAACGGCACGTGGGTAAATAATTTCGATTTGACCGACGAGCAAATAAAAGCGAATGAAATCGGTTTGTTTGAGATTGCAATTGCAAAAGATGCAGACTTGTATATTGCGACGGTAAAATCGTACGCAGGTGTTATCGATGAATTGTCCGATTTCCCGAAATTTTTCAACAACGAAGCGGTTCCTAGCGAATTTGACGCGGCTACCTATCCCGCAGTTGCGCCCAACGTATACGGTTATTATATCGTAACGAAGAACTTGGGCGACGGCAGTGAAGAACTCGCATTTACGCAAACGGAAGCGACCGATTACAACAAGGCAAACGGCTTTAACGGTGTCTTGGACGGTATGGGACATACCTTGAAGTTCACGCTCAAGAGCGGCGGTTTGGTTGGTATGATTTTGGGTAACGCTACGATCAAGAACCTTGGCGTAATCTATACCGACGCGACGAGTGGTTTCTACGGCGTATTCGGTTACAGAGCAGGCGGCGCGACCGTGATTGAAAACTGCTATATCCAAAGAATCGGCAATAACTACAAGGGAACGAGTATTTTCGGTATCGTGGCTTGTACGAACAGCAATCTCCAATTGCATAACACGGTAGTATACGGAGCGGATTTTACCAACGACGGTAATTATTACAGCAAGATGTATATCAACGAAGCTTCGACGAATGCGTTTGTCATCTATGCGCGTGTGGATAAAAATGCGTTAAATTGGGCAATGTCCGCGAACTTCACTGAAGTCGTTGACAGTAATATTATTTCGGCGACGGTTAGTGATTTGAGTTCGTTTGACACGACTTGCTGGACGATTACGAAGTCGGGTGATAACAAGCGAATTGCGTGGGCAGGTATGACGGATTCGATCTACACGACGGTAACGATAACAGTATCCTAAAATAATAAAAAACGGAGAATCAAGGTGTGTGGGAAGGGTTTCCAGCCCTTTCCACCGCTTGATATTACCGTTAAAGGAAAATGGAAAATATAGAATGAATAATCAATACGAAAAAATACAAATTACCATTTATAGGTTTGAAGCGGACGACGTTTGCACGGCATCCGTTGGCTCGGGGGAAGTTGACGGCGACGAAACGAAATACCCGATTCCTGGCGGTTGGGTACAATGAGGTGTAAGATGAAGAGAAGAACAAGAAAAGCGTTGATCTCAACATTGGCTTGTGGATTGCTCGGTATATCAGCAATCGGGGTAACAGGCAACTTAAAGGCAGCGGCGGATTCTGTTGCAGTAAAGCCTACGGGAACGAACACGACGACGTTAACGCAGGCGATTAATGACGCGGATTTGGATTCCTTTAAGGTATACGGCGCTTCAACGCGTACGAAAGAACCGAACGGATTCCGTTTTTTGGCGGTAATAGACGGGAATGATTTGGCTTTGATCCCCAACGATGCCGAATTCGGTTTGTTGATCATTCCCAAGGCGATGCTTGGTGAAGAGGAATTGACCGTAGACACGCAAAACGCACTTATTGCGCCCGCGAAAGTCAATACGACGGCGGCAGAGATTCCTGACGGTGGCATGGGGTATTATATTACTTTGATGGGCGAAACGTTGGACGCAGCGTTCCCGCAAGGCTTGTATAATACAGTATTTACGGCGCGTGCCTATGCAGAATATACGTATGAAGCGAACGGTGAAACGGTAATCGATTATGCCTATTCGCAAAGTGCGCTCGATCGTTCGATTGCGTACGTAGCTTCGTGTGAATTGGTGGATTTGGAAACCAAAGGCAACGCAGATACCAATGCAAATTCCTTCTTAAACAAAATTATTTCGGAAGCGACGGCAAGTGCTGAGCTTTCGCTGTCGCAAGAAGAAGTTCTGCCTGGCGACGTGGTTACGGTGGAATTGCAAAATGCGACGGACGGTGTAAACGCTTTCAAATATACGCTTAGTTCGTCCAACGAAGCCGTTGCGACGATTAACGAGAACGGCGAAGTGGAAGCGGTTGGCGCAGGTAAGACGGAGATCACGGCGACCATCGGTGCGACTAAGATCACCAAAACGCTTAAGGTAAAAGGATTGCAAAGCTTCACGGCAGGCAATATTTTGTATTCGACGGCAGACGGCGAGATCTTTATGCCTAACGGACTTTTAGACGACGGCGAATCAATCATAAGCGCGGTGGATACGGCGACGGGAGAAATTGACTACTTGAACAAAGGCAAGTGGTCGATGTTGGCGTTGACGGCAGATGAAATCAAAGAAAATGCGGTAAGACAGACAGAGTTGACGGTACAAACGTCCCAAGGGGATTTGTACATGGTAAACGCGCTTTCGTACGCAGGTGTCATTGACGAATTGTCCGACTTCCCGAAATTCTTCAATAACGAAGCGGTTGCAAGTGAATTTGACGCGGCAACCTATCCCGCAGTTGCGCCCAACGTATACGGTTATTATATCGTAACGAAGAACTTGGGCGACGGCAGCGAAGAACTCGCATTTACGCAAACGCAAGCGA
>JAZSJN010000141.1:0-2446 GCA_045534315.1 Candidatus Scatosoma sp. | reverse complement strand
TGTTCTATATGATGGACTCCAACGGTTGCGGCGCGCCGATGATCGACGAAGACGGCAATGCGACCACACCCGCGGCAGGGACGAACGTAGTAAAAACAACCCAAGGTTTTGGACAGGATCAAATCGATTGGTATACGAACGAGATCAACGCGATCCACGCGTTGGATGCGGACGTAAAAATTTCGATGGCGTACCATATTCAGCAGGCTATTTTTGAAAAAGCATTCCAAAAATACGAAGAATACGACGGTGTGACGACGAATTCTGTGCTCGATAATCCTTTGAATTTGGATACCATGGAAACGGCGGACGAAACGGACTTTGGGTATCTTGGCAGACCGATGAAAGGTGGTTGGGACTACGATTATGCGATTTTCAACGGCATGAAAGCGTTGGGAGTGGATTCGATCTTCGTAGGGCACGAACATTGTAACAGCGCAAGTATCGTGTACGAAGGCGTGCGTTTCCAATACGGTCAAAAATCGTCCACGTACGACAGATACAACTACGTAACGGAAGACGGCACGATTACGGGCGGTACGGCTACGCCTGCGGGTGCGCATGCGCTTTTGGGCGGCACGGTGATCCCCGTTTCGGGAGAAGACGGCTCGATCGGCACGGGATATATCTGTTACTACGGCGATCCGTTCTATTTTGAACCCGAACCCGAGCCTATTATCGTAGAGGGTTTGCAATACGGTACGGATCTTACCGCGCAGAGTGATAGTTCTACGGCGAACGGCAGCGTGCAAGCGGTGGCTTACGACGAAAATACCAACGCGTATTATATCGTGTCGGGTACGACGTACAACAGAATGTATATCAACGTGGAATTGTTAAGAGGGAAAAAGACGGTTTCGTTTGATATTTTAGTGCCCGAAGAAGCAACGAATTCGGATGGTGTTGCAACGCATGAATTTGCAATTCGCGTAAAGCCCAATCAGACGGAAGAAACAATGCCCGGCGTGTCGAGCGGTTATCTTTGGTTTGACGCAAGTTACAGTGGAGAGCGCAAAGTTTTGATTGGCGAATGGCAGACGATCACGATTGACATTAGCGGTTTTGCAGACGTATGTACGGAATTTGGTATTTATTTTGTTGACGGTAACAACGGCGCGTACATAAAGAACGTTGCGGTGAGCGCTGAAACGAGCGGCGATTCTTCTGAAACACCCGAAGAAATTGTGGTAAACGGTTTGGCGCTTTATGAAAGTATGTTGCAATCGGGAAAAACAATGACGTTGGAGGCACTTGCTTTTGACGAAACGGTAAACGCGTATAAACTTACTTCGGGTAGCGACAGCGCGAAACTGTATTTTGATACCGCGCTTGCCATAGCGAACGACGTATTTACTTTCTCGGTGTATATTCCCGAAGATTCGCCGATGTCTACGTCTGTCGAATTTATGTTACGCGTTAAACCTGATAATACGCTTACCTCGGAACAGGGCTGTGGCGACGGTAAATATATCTATTATTCGTCAACGACAAGCAATTCGTTGATTAAGGTTAATAGAGGCGCATGGACGACGCTTAGCGTGGACATTTCAAACGTAGACGATAATTGCACAGAGTTTGCGTTTATGTTCAACACAGGGGCGGTCGTATGGTTTAAGGATATTGCCTTTACGACGGTTGCGGTAGAACCTGAAGCCCCCGAAGAAATCGTGGTGAACGGGCTTGGATTTAGTGAAATAGATTCGGCGGTTACGGTGACGACGGAAGTAAAAGAAGGCGCGAATGCCTATAAAGCAACGGCGAGCTCGCAAGGCAAAGTGTATATCGATACGGCGTTGTTGGCAAATAAATCGACATTTACCTTTACGACTTACGTAGAGGAAAATGCGGGTAATAGCTGTATCTTTATGATTCGATTGAAACCAAACGATAGTTTCTCCGATATTGTCGATCAACCGGGGTATATATATTATCAGGTGGGCAACCGTATTACACTTGGCGAGTGGCAGACGTTCACCATTGATATTTCTTCGTTTGGGGATACGTGTACGGAATTTTCGTTTGTCATTACCCAAGGACAAACTATGTGGTTTAGAGATATCACGATTTCGTAAAAAGAAATAAAAACTTTTGATAATCAAAGGATATCCTCAAAGGCCTTTTGCTTTTGGGGGTATTCTTTCTTTTGGGAAAGACGGCGAAAAAAAACCAAAGAAAAACGAAAAAACTCCACAGCTTTTTTTTGTGGAAGATATTGACAATAAAGGTGCAAAGTGCTATAATTGTTGCCGTGTGCGATTTTTAGCACAATAAGGAGAAAATAGTATGAATTACAGAGAAGAGTCGCTGAAATTACACGGCGAATGGAAAGGTAAAATCGAAGTCGTATCCCGTGTAAGCGTACAGGATCGCGAGCATTTGTCGCTTGCTTATACACCCGGTGTTGCCGAACCTTGTTTGGCAATCCACGAGGACGTGGAAAAGAGCT
>JAZSJN010000083.1:0-2894 GCA_045534315.1 Candidatus Scatosoma sp. | reverse complement strand
CCGCTTGGCCTCCCGACTTGTTGAGAAAAAGCGCATGCTTTTAAACGTCGTGCGGGAAGAAGTGGGTGAACGAGAACCGCGTGTGGACGTGTGTCTTTTGTTCGGGTATTTAAAAAACGCCGACAAAAACGAGTTTATCGTCCAGAAAGCGGTGGAACTTGGCGTAAAGAAAATCGGTGTGTTTTCGTCGGAATTTTCTTCGGCGTACATGAACGCTAATAAGTTGGAACGGTTGAACAAGGTTGCCAAAGAAGCGGCAAAGCAATGTTTGCGCGCGACCGCGCCCGACGTTGTGTATTTTGATAAGTTGGAAAAGGCGTTGTCGGCGGCGGACGGGTACGAAAATAAACTGTTCGCGTGCGAGTTTGCAACCGAAAGCAAGCGGGACGTTTCCGCTTTGACGGGTAGTACCGCGATTGTAATCGGTAGCGAAGGGGGATTTTCCCGCGCGGAAGAAGAATTGGCAAATTCGCTTGGATTTGCGTCGGTAACGCTCGGAAAACGGATTTTGCGTGCGGAAACGGCGGCGGTCGCTTTGACGTCCGTGGTCATGTTTAGTTTGGGGGAACTTAGATGAAAGCGGTAGTCTATACGCTCGGTTGCAAGGTCAACGACGTAGAGAGCGGTTCGATTATACGGGGCTTGGAAGAGCTTGGCTACACCGTTTCGCGGGAGTTAGAGCCTGCCGATTTATATATTATCAACACGTGCGCGGTAACGGCGGAAGCGGAGCGGAAAAGCCGTCAAACGGTGGGGAAGTTTATCAAATGCAACCCTGCCGCAAAGGTGATTGTATGCGGGTGCGCTTCTCAAAAATCGCCGAGCGCGTTTTTGGAAAAAGGCGGTAGCGTGTACGCGGTAACGGGTGCTCAGTGTAAAAATAAGGTGCTGGAAATCGTACGCGGCGATCTGCAAGACGAACCTATCGGCGTGTTGATTGAAACGGAAAGAAACTACGAAGAGATGCCCTTGCCCGAATGTTTAAAAACGCGAAATTTCGTTAAAATACAGGACGGCTGCAATCGGTTTTGTTCCTATTGTGTGATCCCGTATTTGCGGGGGCGGAGTAGGTCGCGTACATTGGAGAGCGCGGCGGCGGAAATTTTGCAAAGTACGGCGCAGGAAACGGTGGTAACGGGTATAGACGTGTCCGAATATAAGGACGAACAAGGGCGCGATCTTACCGATTTAATGCTTGCAATCAAAGACGCGGATACCCGTATCCGTTTGGGATCGTTGGAAGTCAGTCTAATCACGGATAGGTTTTTGTCTGCGCTCAAACAGGTAAAACGGTTCGCACCGCAATTTCATTTGTCTTTACAGAGCGGTTCAAACGCCGTTTTAAAAAGCATGAATAGGCATTACACGCGCGAAGAATATCTTGCGGCGTGTCAAAAGATATACGCGGCGTTTCCGAACGCAGCGATCACGACGGATATTATCGTCGGTTTTCCCACGGAAAGGGAAGAGGATTTTATAGAGTCTCTGTCGATTGTCGAAGAGGCGGGTTTTGCGCAGGTACACGCCTTTCCCTATTCACCGCGCGAGGGTACGAACGCGTACAAGCGGTATAAGGAATTGCCGTTCGCTTTAAAAAAGGAGCGCGTGGAAAGATTGCTTGCCGTAGCGTCGGCGCAAAAACGGCGTTACATGGAAAGCTTTATAGGTAAGGACGTGGAGCTTGTGCCCGAAAACTGTTTTAACGGGTACACGGAAGGGTATTCCGAAAATTATATTCGCGTGTACGTAGCGGGGGATATTGGCAAAGCCCCTACCCGTGTCCGCGTTGAACGGCTGTTTCAAGACGGGGTTTTGGCAGTTCGCGTATAAGCGCCGCGCAGAAAAAAGTTGATTGCCGCAAGGCAAAGGAGAAAAATAAGTATGGAAAATTGTATTTTTTGTAAGATCGTAGCGGGTGAGATTCCGTCACCGAGATTGTACGAGGACGATCAGATGATCGTAATTCGCGATATCGAGCCGAAGGCAAAGCTGCATTATCTTTGTATTCCCAAAACGCATTTTGCGTTGCTCGCCGAAATGGACGATTCTCGCGCGGAGATCGTAAAGCATTGTTTTCAGGTAATTCCCACGCTGGAAAAAGAACTTGGGTTGGAAGGCGGTTACCGCGTGATTATCAATCAGGGTGAAAACGGCGGGCAGACCGTTCATCATTTGCATATCCACCTGCTTGGTGGCGAAAAACTGGCGGATTTTTAAGCTTTTTCCGCTCGCAAGGTTTAAAAGTAAATAATCGGGCAATAATACTCGCACGGCGAACAAGCCGTGGGGGTATTTTTTTATGTTGTTTCGGCGGTTTTATCAATTTATAACGATGCTTGCGTCGCTTGCCGTCGTGTGTGTTGTCGGGCTTGGGTTTTGCGCTGTAAACGTCAGCAAACTTAGGGAACTTTCTGGGGAGCGGGTGTTTTATCTAGACAGCGCCTCGTCGCAGGGATTGCGCAAGGAAGAACTTTCGCTTTTTGATATTTTTCGCGTGGAAGGGGAGAGCGTACGTTTTGCGCGGACGGAAAAAACGGAAGACGATTTGGTGGCGGATATACGCAATCGATACGGCGCAAAGATGCTGTTTTCGGAAAGCGTATGCGGTGTAACGTCCTATTATTGTTACGTGCCGACGTGGCAAACTGGTGTCGATGTAAACGGTGTCACGGTCAATTTGCATATCGCGGTATCGGAGACTAAATGCGCGGTGGGTACGCCGATTATTTTTGATGGGTTTTAAGTGCGTGAAAGGCTTTGTTCTATGAAAAAATGTTGTCAATAGGTATAAAGTTGCGTAAAACGGTCAAAGATTTACATACAAAACGATTTCGGAGGCGAAAAAATGGAAAACAACGAAATGAACGAAGTCGGAGGCCAGCGGTCTTAGGAAG
>JAZSJN010000143.1:0-2751 GCA_045534315.1 Candidatus Scatosoma sp. | reverse complement strand
CTACAGCCCGGTGCCGTCTGCTCTTTCGGCGACAGCTTGTATATAATACCACAAACTATTTCCCCTTGTCAAGCATTTTTTTAAACTTTTTTTACTTTTTTTAAAGTTTTTTAAAGTTTTTTCTTTTCCCTGCTCGACTCGCGACAGCTTGTATATACTACCACTTTATTATGACCTTGTCAAACAATTTTTAATACTTTTTTGAAAATTTTACAAAAAATACCATTTTTATCTTTTCAAAAGGCGCGAAGTGCGATAAATCTTGTCCTTTCCGCCATAAAAAGCCCGAACTTCCCCCGTTTTGCGGATATATGCGGCAATATCTGCCGCCGTTTGGCAAGTGTCAGGCAGATAAATCCCACCGTGATACGTCCGCTCGATAAAATGATAATCGGTTCCGCAGGTTACAAGCAAGTCGTGCCTTGACGCAAACTCTTCAACGAGCGGTATTTTGTCCAGATCTCCATCACTGCAATTAATCTCGACGCCGTGCATAAAGTTTGGATCGCAGGGCGATTGCCGAAAAGGATGCGCCTGCACCAGTAACACGCCGTTCTCTTCACAAAGCTGAAACAACTCTTTTTGCGAAAGTTTATAAAGACAAGGCGTCTTGCGTAAAAATTCTTCCGTCACACCGTATAAAAGCCAATCGGCATAATGCGGTTCGTGTAAACTCACTTCCAGCCCCAAATAAAAGCGAAAACCTTTTTTATCAGCGTACGCCTTACCTCGATTAAAATCTTCTATAACTTGCTCAATATAATTTTTATGCTCTTTTTCGGGATAATACCATTCTTGACAATGATTAGTGAGTACCGCGCCGTCGTAACCCAGCTTAATCTTTTCGTCAATGATTTGTTCGCACGTCACATGGCTGCAACGGCTAATCTCGTTAGAATGTACGTGCGGATCAATTTTAATAAAATTTTCTGTCATTATATCTATACTTCCTATCCTACTCTTCTCCAAGGTAAAAGATATTATATTCTTTCCGCTTAAAAAAGTCAACCGTTTTTTCTTGACTTCGCACGCGCGCGCGTGATACAATATATATAATATATAATAACGCGCGCAGAATACGCGCATACTGTATACGGCGCATTACGCGCTCGGAGAATTTATGTATAAAAATTTACGTATTATTTTTACAATTTTATCAGCGGTATGTCTTGCCGCGGCAATTCCCTTGGGCATCTTTTTCGATTTTGTCGGAATTATCAGCGCGGCGCTCGGCGCAGGCATCTTTTTCGTTTTAATGTTACTTTGCAAGCAAAGCCAGGAATTTGCAGAAACAAAGAAAAAGAAACAGCTTTCAGATTTACCCGAACCGAACGACGAACAGGCGGATGCGGAAAATACGCAAACACCACCGCAAAATAACGCGGCGCGCCCCACAAAAAAACCGATTAGATATAAGCGAAAGAAAAAATAACGCCGCTTTTGACAAAAACTGCCATTTATAAACAAGTATATACGGCAGTTTTTTGTTTTTTCACAAAAATATCAAATTTAGTCTATTGACAAAATAAAAAAAATATATTATACTATTGATAAGAAATTTTTTGGAGGTGCTGTCATGACATTCGATAAATGGTTTAATGAACAATCCACGCTTATAAAAGCTATACTCCTTCTCATCCCTTTCGTGGGTTGGATTGTAGAACTTCTTGTAAGACTTTCGGTTATGCTTAAAACGAAGAGCGCCACGCATATTGTCGTCTTCGTCCTGTTCGTAGTCGTAGGTTGGGGCTGGATTCTTAATTTGGTTGACTTCATTTATTTGTTGCTCAAAGGACATCTTATTTTGGCTGAATAAAACAAAAAGCATAAAACCCGTTTGGCTGTCTGCCAAACGGGTTTTTTCTGTCTTAAATCAGTTTCGTTGCGATACGTCCCCGCCCTTAGTCTCGATCGTAGCTTTCGATCATCTCTAAAAGCTCTTCAAACCGATACAGATCTTCGGGGGAATAATAATCGATATAAATGCGTCCTTTTTTATCGTTGCCGATCAACGAAACTTTGGTGCGGAACACCGTGCGCATACGCTCGACAAACGCTTTTAATTCGGCGCTCTTTGCCGCTGCCAAGGCGTCCTTTTCCTGCTGTAACACTTCCGGCGGCGTCAAAAATGCCTTTACCGTTCTCTCCATTTCCCGTACCGAATATCCACGCCGTATCGCTTCTTCTGCAAAAGCAAATTGCTGCTGACTCGGCACACGCACAAGCGTCCGTGCATGCCCCGCCGACAACGCCCCGCTTTCCACCATCCCCACTACTTCGGGAACGAGCGTCAAAAGCCTGAGCGTATTCGCCACCGCGGGACGGGATCTGCCAATAAACGCCGCCACGTCGTCTTGCGTCCATTGGAATTCTTTCACCAGCCGCTCCATCAAATACGCCTCTTCCATCACCCCAAGTTTTTCACTTTTCAGCTTTTCAATGCAGGAAAAAATCTCGGCGTTCTGCTCGGTAAAATGATAAATGCGAACTTCCGTCTCCGTCGCGCCCATCGTTTTTGCCGCAAAATAATCCCGTTCTGCGGCAAGCAATTTATACGTGCCACTCTCTGTTTGATTGACGGAAAATTCCGGCAGACCGTTGAGCAAAAAATACGCTGCGCGCGTTTTTAAATCCTTTTTATCATAATCTTCTATCGTCGTTTCCGTTTCGATCAGCGACAATGGCATGGTCCTTTTTTCGTAATTAAAATCCAAATTTTTCCTACGTTTTATTCGTTTCACTGCGTACACG
>JAZSJN010000067.1:0-7204 GCA_045534315.1 Candidatus Scatosoma sp. | reverse complement strand
GCGTTCATACCGGGCGCATCACCGCCACTCGTCAACAAACCTATACGTTTCATATTCTATACCTCTCTACAACCTATTCAAGGCAATCTTTTTGATAACACAAATATATTATAGCAAATCTTTTAAAAAAAACAAATGATTTTTGGCATTTTTTTTGATTTTCAGACAAGTTTTATACAATTTTCGTCAAGAAAACTAGAAAGCTCCGCCATCAACGCGCGATTGGGGCTTACTTTTTGCGAGCAAGCCATCTTTTTTCCGTCTTTTACAAAGTAAACGGGCGTTTCCCCGCCATAATACGAAAGCGTTTCCAAAAGCTCTTCTACGTCCTCGTCTTCCATACCGCTGACGTTGAGCCAAAGCTTTTTGTCCTTGTCCGCTTTTTCCGCCGACTGCGGCTTTGCCGTACGCTCTTGCTCGAAAGCCTTAACCTCTTTCGTTTCCGCATGCGTTTCCGTTCCTTCGTCCAAGGTAAACTCCGTCATCTTATCCAAAATGATCACGGGTAACTTTTCTTCTTCGATACTGATTTTGCCCGAGAGTGAAACAACGCGGTCGGTTTCTAAGAAACCGCGTATCTTTTCATAAATCTTCGGGAAACATACGCACTCGATCGAGCCGAACATATCTTCAATCGTGATGAACGCCATCAACGAACCGCTGCGTGTTTTCAGCTTTTTAAACGCGCCGATCATACCACCCATGGTTACCTGCTGTCCGTCGGCAATCTCCGTATACGTTTTAATTCCCGTTTCTTCGTTTTCTTCGTATGCATTGAGCATAGAACAATTAAACGTTTTGTCCTTAAAATACGGCAAAAATTTTTCAAACGGATGTCCGCTGACGTACACGCCCAAAACCGATTTTTCTTTGGACAGCTTTTCCATCATTTCATATTCGGGGATATTGGGGAAATTAACCTCGATCGTTTGCTCTTCAATAATACTGCCAAAAAGGGATATTTGCGCGCCCGCCTTTTGTTTGTCCATGGCGTTAACGCGCGCCATAACGTCCTCGTATACCGCCGCCACCTGCGCGCGGTGATATCCAAAACAATCGAACGCGCCAGCGTAAATCAGACTTTCTACGATACGCTTATTTACATATTTCGCACAGCGCGAAACGAAATCCGCAAAATCTTTAAACAGTCCGTTTTCGTTCCTTTCGCGGATAACCGCTGCGATTGCGTCCTGACCGACGCCGCGAAGCGCGCCAAGTCCAATACGCAATCCGTCCCCTTCTACCCAGAAAATATCTTTCGAACGGTTGTTGTCAGGGGGCAAAATTGAGATATTTTTTTCCTTCATGTACATAATGTACTTGGAAATTTCTTCGATCTTGTCGATACGGTCGTTCAGCAAGCCCGCCAAAAATTCTTTGGGATAGAAATGTTTCAAGTACGCCGTGCGGTACGCAACCACCGCGTACGCCGCTGCGTGCGATTTGTTGAACGCATACGACGCAAAGCTTTCCATATCCCCGAAAATCTTTGCCGCCACCTCCGCGGGGATACCCTTGGAAGCACAACCCGTAATCCCTTCATCGGGCGCGCCGTAGATAAATTTATCCTTTTGTTCCATCAGCTCTTTCTTTTTCTTTTTCGCCATAGCGCGACGTACAAGGTCGGCTTGTCCAAGCGAATAGCCCGCAAGCTGTTGGAAAATTTGCATAACCTGCTCTTGATACACGATAACGCCGTACGAGTTTTTCAAAATCGGCTCTAAGAACGGAGTATCATATACAATTTTATCAGGATTGTGCTTATTTTCAATGTATTTGGGGATAAAGTCCATAGGACCGGGACGATACAACGAAATCCCTGCGATCAAATCTTCCAAACAGTTGGGTTGCAGGTCTTTCATGAATTTTTTCATACCGCCTTGTTCGAGCTGGAACACCCCGTCCGTATCACCGGACGAAATCAGTTGGTATGCTTCGGGTACGTCCACGCCAAGCGTGGAAAAATCAATATCGATCCCCTTGCCTTCTTTGATATATTCGAGGGTGTTTTGAATATCCGTCAACGTGGTCAACGCAAGGAAGTCCATTTTCAGCATGCCCACCGCTTCAACTTCTTTCATATCGAACTGCGTGACGATATCGTCGCCGTTTCTAGCCAAAGGCACGTTATCGGAAAGCACTTTGTTACAGATAACGACGCCCGCCGCGTGTTCGGAGGTGTTTTTGGGCATACCCTCTAATTTCAAGCCCATGTCGATTACGCGGTGCAATTCTTCGTTCGATTCGTACACTTCGATAAATTCGGGATTTTTCTTTTGTCTTTGTTCGGCAAGTTTTTTTTGTAATTCGCCGCGTTTTTCTTCGTTTTCTTCCGCCGCAATCTGCTTTTCCAACTTCGGGATTTTTAAACCCAGCAATTCGCCTATCGTCGATTTGCCGTCCATGAGCTTTGCGACTTTGTCCGTTTCGGAATACGGAATCCCCATAACGCGCCCTACGTCCTTGATAACGGCGCGCGAAGCCAGCGTACCGAACGTAACGATTTGCGCCACGTTTTCGGGGTGGTATTTTTCACGGACGTATTCGATGGTTTCAATTCTTCTTCTCGTGCAAAAATCCACGTCAAAGTCGGGCATAGATACACGGTCGGGGTTTAAGAAACGCTCGAAAATCAGATCGTATTTCAAAGGATCTACGTCGGTAATCCCAATGGAATACGCAACAATACTGCCTACGCCCGAACCACGCCCAGGTCCAACGGGAATCCCCTGCAATCGCGACCAGTTAATATAGTCCCATACGATTAAGAAATAATCGGCAAAACCCATTTTGATAATAATGCCGAGTTCGTATTCTGCCCTTTCGCGAATGGTATCGGTAATCTCCGCATAACGCTTGGGCAAGCCTTCCCAAGTTAATCGAGTAAGATAATCGGGCGAAGTTGAACCGTCGTCGGGCTTGTACAAGGGAATAAGCGAGGTATCGCGAATAGGATCGCCCTTGGGGGTGAGATCAAAGACCGGTTCTTCAATCTTGTTTGCAATCACGCGCGTATTAGAAATCGCTTCGGGAACGTAATGGAAAAGTTCCATCATTTCATCCCCAGATTTCATATAAAATTCGTGCGTTTCAAATTTCATCTTCGGTTGCGCCAAGGTCGATTTCGTTTGAATACACAGCAATACTTCGTGCATTTCCCAGTCTTCTTTTTCGATATAATGCACGTCGTTGGTCGCCACGAGCTGAATATCCAATTCACGGGCGATCTTAATAAGATCGGGCATGATCTGCTTTTGTTCAGCAATTCCGTGATCTTGCAATTCGATATAGAAATCTTCGCCGAAAACGCCTTTCATTTCCGCCGCCCATGCTTTCGCCCCTTCGTAATCCCCGCGGAGCAAAAGTTGGGGCAATCTGCCCGCCAAGCACGCAGAAAGACAAATAACGCCTTCGCTGTGCTGTTTGATAAGATCGTAACTGATACGGGGTTTACCGCC
This sequence comes from Candidatus Scatosoma sp., assembly GCA_045534315.1. Taxonomy (GTDB): domain Bacteria; phylum Bacillota; class Clostridia; order Christensenellales; family Borkfalkiaceae; genus Scatosoma. The sequence goes on along the minus strand of JAZSJN010000067.1, from coordinate 3,746 downwards.
GTAATACCCGTCGATATAGGAAAGGGAATCCAATTTTACAATGTTTTTATAGCCCGTTTTGTTTTTGGCAAGCAAAACGAGATGCTCGTTTTTTACGCCGTGGTGCTTTTGCAAATGATCGTCCACAGCGTACAATTCGCACCCGATAATATATTTTATCCCTTTTTTAACACATTCTTCGGCAAAATACAGCGACGCGTACATATTGCCGTGATCGGTAATCGCGCAGGTATCTATCCCATTTTTGACAAGATGATCTACCAGATCGTCTACTTTCGCCGCGCCGTCCAGCAAACTGTATTCCGTATGCAAATGTAAATGTACAAAATCCGTCATTGCGTACCCCGCTTATTCTTTCGTTTCTTCCGTTTCTTTCGTTTTGTCCGTTTGTTCCAAGTCTTCGTCCGCTTTTTTCGCAAGCGCCGTCAACCGCCGCATTCTGTGGTTTAAACAGCTCTTGCTGATCTTCAACATATCCGCTAGTTCCTGCAAGGATTTGGACGGGTTTTCCACGCGCGCCTTTGCTAAGGTTTGCAAATCTTCATTTTGTTCGGAAAGCATGCCCAAGTCAAAGAGTTTTTTAATCGCCTTTACTTGTTTTACAGCCGCGATCGCCGCTTTATCCGCGTTTCCCGCCATACAGTTTTGCGTTCGGTTATCGTGGTTTGCCCTGTCGCGCTGTTCCACCAAATCCGACAAACACTTTAAGGCTTTTTTTGCGCCGATCACCGCCAAAAAGTCGGAAATCTGTTCTTTGCTCTTGATATATACGACGTGCGTATCCTTTCGTTTGGTCATTTTTGCAATGATTTCAAATTCGCAAAGCAGATCGCAGAAATCCCGCGCTGTTTTCCGCAAGGGAAAAATAATTTCCAAATGATACCCCGCTTTTCCCGTTTCGCTGGGGATCGTACAACTACCGCCACCTAAAAACGCGCCGCGGATATAGGAAATTTTTCTCTTTTCCGTGGACGTCAAAGACGCCGAAACGCTTTCGCGAAATTCGCCGTTTTTGCGAAGCAACGCAAGCTCCGTCAACGCTTTTTTCGATACCGACAGCGGGCATTGTAACAAGAGTTTATCCCTGCCGCTCTTTCTATCGAGCGTGGCGTTGATAATAGACAATTCCGCAAGGAAAATTTCCGAAAACGCCGCCGTGAAAAATTCGGCGATATTTTCGCGTTCGCTGACAAGACGGAAGGTCGGCACGCCGTCCACGACGCACAATTCCCCGCTCGTTCTAACGAACGCGGAAAAGCCCGCCTTTTTTTCAGCGAGTCCGTCAGCCCCTCTGCCTATGCCGCGGCTAATTATTTCCTTTTTAATGTCTGCGGTAAAATTCATAATTTCTCTTGTATGCTTACATGTGTTTTTTAAATTCCGTAAAGCGGAAATTGGGCAAACGCCCGTCAATATTGTCAATGCGCTCCATGGGGAAGTTCAACCGCGCAAGCTGTTCTTCCACCCGCTTCGTATCCCCCACGCGATCGGCAGAGTGCGCGTCCGAATTGATAATAAACCGCGCGTCCGTCTTTGCGATAATATCCGACAGTTCTTCGTCCGTTAAGTGTTCTTTTTTGGAATTCAGCTCGATATACGTGCCGTAATCCGCCGCGCATTTCGCCACTTCCAAAGCGTTTGCAGGGCAAATGTAATTTAAATGTGTAATCGCGTCGATCGGGTTCTTTTTAATGGCGTTGATATACGCGACCGTATTGCGCGCAAGGCGTTTTTTCGACGGTTTGACGTGAAACCATTTTTCCGCAAAAAAATTCACGTAGCTGTAACGGAACATATCGACAAATTTTTCGTTCCAAATATAGATATGGTTACCGCAAAGATACACGTCAAAATTTTCGTAATCCTTTTCCGTAAGGTCCCCCTTACCGCCCAAACCGCGAATGTTGGACTCAATCCCCACCAAAACGTCAATGCCGTATTTTTGCGCCGCCGCTTTGCAATCGGCAATATATTGCGGCATTTCTTTGCGGCGTACGCCGAAAATTACGTGCGAAAATCCGTGATCGGATATCGCGATCTGTTTTAATCCCTGCGCCTTTGCCTGTGCTACGTTTTCGTCCACCGTGTTCTTACCGTGGGAATAGGGTGTATGCGTATGATAATCCGCCGTTAAAATCACCTGCGTTTCTCCTTTATTCTAAATACCGTATTTCTTCTTCTAAATGCACGCCGTATTGCGCCAAAACGCCGTTTTTCACGATCGTGATCAAACTGCGTATCTGCCCCGACGTCGCGCCGTTGTCGTTTATGATAAAATTCGCGTGTTCGTCGGATACGACCGCCCCGCCGATCCGCATTCCTTTAAAGCCGCTTTTTTCGATCAGCTCCCCTGCGGACGCGTTTTTCGGGTTCTTGAACACGCAACCCATGCTCCTGCCCTTGGGCAAGTGTTTGCGCCTTTCCGCATAGTGCTTTTCATTCGCGGAAATTTCTTCTTCGCTTGCGTTTTTCAACCGCAATGCCGCGCCCAAAATTACGTCCCCGTTTTCCATAAACGCGCTATGTTTGTAAGCGTAGTCGCAATCGGTTTTTTTCAGCAAAAGCTTTTGCCCGTCGCGGAGAACCAAAACGCTTTCCACGATCTCGTCGATATACACGCCGCCTGCGCCCGCGTTCATGTATAGCGCGCCGCCAAGCGTACAAGGCACGCCGTTTAAAAATTCCGCGCCGCTCTTTTCCTTGCGGCGGCAAGCGGATAAAAACGCGCCGCTGTTTGCACCCGCATATACGAACGCGCCGCTTTCGGTAAACGCGATACCGTTTAAATTTTTCGTGCGGATAATCGCGCGGTTGGTATCGCCATCGGGCGGCAATACGTTGGTGAGATTGCCCAGCACGTAATAATCGATTTCGTCTTTTTTTAGCCGATCGATCAGCGAAGTTAGTTCAGCGAGGCTTTTGGGGCAAAAGGCGATTTTTGCAACGCCGCCGCAACCGATCGAACTATTTTTCGCAAAGCTAAACGGTTTTTCCTGTGTGTAAGCCGAATAATCCACAAAACGGTTTTTCGTATTCAAATGGTTATACTCCCCTATTGTAACATATTTTTTGTCTTTTTGAAAGTGTTTCAATCCGCCTTTACAAAAATTTTTGTAAAAGAAAATTTTACCCCCAAACATATAAATATGTTTTTTAGGAAAAAGGTATGCAAAAAAAGAACCCGAACGAAATCGTTCGAGCCCTTTTATAAGAGGAAATTTGTGTAGTCGATTTATGTTTACGCTTTGTAGATCACTTCGCCACCGCGTACCGTCATCAAAACGTCGTAATTTGCATTGATCACCGTGAAATCGGCGCGTTTGCCTACGGCGATACTGCCCACTTCGTTGTCGATACCCAAATTTTTCGCAGGGTTAATCGTAGCGCAATCTACCGCCTGCGTAAAAGGTACGCCCACCTTTTCTACCATGTTTTGTACCGCTCTGTTCATGCGCAAAACGCTGCCAGCGAGCGTGCCGTCCGCAAGACGGGCTTCGCCGTTTTTAACGTATACCGTTTGACCACCAAGTTCGCTGACGCCGTCGGGAATACCCTTTGCGCGCATAGCGTCCGTGATCAGCGTCAATTTATCCGCGGGCTTGTTCTTTACAAGCAAACGCATTGCGGGAACGGATACGTGGATCGTATCGCAGATCATTTCGCAGTTGAGTTCGTCAATCAGCATTGCGCTGCCAACCGTACCGATTTCGCGATGATGCAGAGCCGTCTGCGCGTTATACGTATGC
>JAZSJN010000057.1:0-16994 GCA_045534315.1 Candidatus Scatosoma sp. | reverse complement strand
AAAAATGAAAAAAATTTTTTAGAAATCGCTGCGTTCCTTTGTTTTCAAGGGGTTGCGCCGATAAAGAAAAAAGAAAAAACGCCGAAAAACGACGTTTCTTAGCTGTTTTTTATTGTTTTTTTGCTCAATCTTCGATTTTTTTTGCAAAATGACGAAGTAACGCAGGATCGCGCAAGAGCACGCCGCCGCCCAACACGGTGGCAAACTGCGGTTCTTCGCAAACCCGCTGCCGCATGCCAAGGCTTGTGCCAATATACTGCGGCACGTAGGGTATCTTCATAACGCCCCCCGAAAGGTATACGCCGTTTCTGTTCACGATCGCCGCCACTTCCGCTGGCAAAATGCGCAGCACTTCTACCGCGTATTCCATAATTTTATTCACGTACGCGCGTATACAATCGGCAAGATCCCCCGCCTGCACGGACACCGCCGACGGTTTATAGGTTTCGAGCGAGCTACCTTCCGCCACCACCGTACCCAGCGCGCTGGGTGAGAGCGATCCGATTTCGTTTTTGATTTTTTCCGCCGTCAACGCCCCAACAAGCAATTTATTATTGTTCGCAATTTTCGAAATGATATTCGCGTCCATGTTATTGCCGCCGACGTTCATCGACAGCCCCGCGATAATCCCGTCCGCCGACACCACCGCCGCATTGGAAACGCCGCCGCCTATATCTAAACAGAATACGGGATCGGCGTCCGTCAGCACCGCCCCTGCGCCCAAAGCCGCCAAATAGGGCTGTTCCACGAACCATACCTTTTTTAAACCGCATTCTTCCACCAAGTCTACGTACCCCGTCAATGTGCGCTCCGAAATGCCGCAAGGCACGGAAAAAAGCACCTGCGCGCGTCTGAGCGCCGACGCTTTGATGCCGATACGGGATAGAAATTCTTTCAACATCACTTCGGCAAGGCGCATATTAACAATCTCCCCTTCGTATACGGGGTAGACGATGGTCGTGCGCTCCGCCGTCTTTCCGATTAAGTTTTTGGCTTCTTTCCCGATCGCTTTTACCGTTTCTTCGCTGCCCACGACCGCCACGCAAGACGGCTCGGCAAGCACCACACCGCTGTTCGTGTCCGCACGGTAAATTTTCGTCATCGACGAGCCAAGATCAATTGCCAGTTTTATCATGTATTTCCTCCCAAAATCCCCGTTACATAGGGGACAGGTACGCGTTGAACGCGTTTACACTTCCTTTTCTATCCGCCCTATCAGTTCTTTGCAAAGCTCCAAGGGCAATCCGACGACGTTTGAAAAACTACCGTCAATCTTTTCCACCAAATCACCGTCCTGTATACCGTAAGCCCCCGCTTTATCCATCGGCGAGCCCGTTGCCACGTACGCAGCAATCTTCTCTTTCGTCAAGGGCAAAAATCGCACTTTCGTACACGCCGCCGCCGTTATTTTAGAAACGTCCCGCCCTTTCGGGTAAATGATACACACCCCCGTAAAGACTTCGTGCGTCCGTCCCGACAGCGCGCAAAGCATACGCATCGCGTCCTCTTTATCACGCGGCTTGCCCAGTACCTCGCCGTCTAACGCCACGACCGTATCCGAACCAAGCACCGCTTTCCCCTTTGCTTGCGGCAACGCAGCCACTTCCGCCGCCTTTTGTTCCGCCAAAGCCTTTACCAATTCTTCGGGCGAAAGCGTACCATCCGCCCGTTCTTCACCCTGCGCGGGAATGATTTCAAATTTTTCTACAAGCTCCGCAAAGAGTTCTTTGCGCCGCGGAGACGCGCTTGCCAAAATCCATTCCATACCGTACTACCCGTACTATGAAAGGAGCCGCTCCTTTTCGGGCGGCTCTTTTTTGCCTTTACAAAATTTCGAGATTTTTTCTGAACGCCTTTTTAAATTCGGAGTTCGCCATTTCCGCGTCACGGATTTCAAGCGCCGCGTCGCCGGTAACGATCGTCTTCATGATTACCGAATCCCCCAGCACGTCGCAATTTAATCCTGCAACCACGCCACCGTGCGAACGGTCCAAACTCTCCGCAATACGGAGCAATACGCCCAGCTTTTTCACCGCGTCCAGATCTTCTTCCGTAACGATGTCCTTATATTTTTGCCATTCGATCATCGGCACATCTTCGCGGTTGTGACAACCTGCCACAAACGCCGCCAACACGATCTCGCGATGGGTCGCGCCGTAAATGGACGAGTTCAATATAGTGTACCAGCTATGCTTTGCATGCCCGTAATACTTCATCTTCATCCCGCAATCGTGCAGGCTCGCCGCGATCTTCAAAACTTTCAGATACTGACGGGAGAATTTATGCAAAACGCGGAGCTGTTTAAAGAGCTGCACGGATAAGAGCATAACGTGTTCTACGTGTTTAGGATCGCAATCGTAATATTTTACCAATCTATCCAGCGAGTAGCCCAACACGTCGGAAATGGGTTTTTCCAATGTAATCGGCAACGCCTGATTAATCATAATCCCTTCGCGAAGACCGCAACCGCCGATCGTGAAATTTTCCACGTTCATATAATCCACGAAGGATTTAACGATTGCCATTGCCGCGGGCATGATGTCTGCGCGCGTAGGGGAAAGCCCCTTGATCTTCTTACGCTTGTCCACGTCAAGCGCCTTGAGCATATCGTAAATACCCGTAAAATCTTCGGTCGCCAGTTTATAATTATGCGCCATATCCAAAGGATATTTGCGTACAAGCTTGCTGATTTTAAACAAATTTCTAAATGAGCCGCCTACACCGATCATCTGCGTTTCAGGATCGACTTCTTTCAACCAAGGCAATTTTTTCAACTGCTCGGTAAAAAATTCTTCCACGTGCGCCGCCGCTTCTTGGGGGGTGGGATCGCTTGCGAACAGATCGGTGAGCGTTACCGCGCCGAACGGCAGGCTTGCATACCCCAATACGTTTCTGCGGTTATAATAGATAATCTTCGTGCTCCCGCCGCCGATTTCCAAAATTAGCCCTTTGGGGATATCCATCGAGTTAATCACACCGCGATATACCAAGAGCGCCTCTTCTTCTTCGGACAGTACGCGAATGCTAATATTGCAACTTACCTGTATTTCGTCCAAAAACGAGCGTTGATTTTTCGCCCGACGGACAGCCGCCGTACCCACGGCGATAATCCTTTCGACGCCGCGCGCGTCGCAAAGTCTTTTAAACATTTTCAGCGTTTTGATCGTCTCCGCGATACGCTGGGGCTTCAAAAACCCGTCGCGATCCATATCTTGACCAAGACGAACACTTTCTTTCAATTCGTCTACCACGACGTAGTGTCCTTCCGTGAACATATCCACGATCAACAGCCGCGCCGTATTCGAACCCAAATCAATAATACCGATCTTTTCCACTTCTTCTACCTCTGCCTCTTAAACCGCCTTCCTTGGCGTTTATGTGTATTTCTCCGTTTTTCCCAACCTTATCAGGGCTTTTTTGTGTCACACGCACACATTTATATCCCAGTTTGAATTTCCCATAGTTTAACACATAAAAGCCGTTTTGTAAATACCCTTTTGAAAAATTTTTCTTCCTTTTTCTCAAATTTTTTCATTTTGGACAATTTGCGACGGTTTTTTCGTGCATTTTGACAATAGCATCTCCACGCGCAGGCGTATGCGCGTATACATTATTTATACAAATATGTCCTTTTTTATACTCTGCTTTATGTTTTTTTCTTTGCTTTACCCGTCTTGCGCAAAAAAAGAGCGTGCTCGCACGCCCTTTCCCTTTATTTTTCTATTAAAAACGCCGTGAGTTCTTCAAACGTGTTAAACGCGTACCGCGTTTGCGCCGCTGCAATCTCCCCGTCTGCCGCATATCCTACGCTAAGCAACGCGCAGTCAACGCCCTGTTCCCGCGCGCCGTCAGCGTCGTGTTTGCGATCTCCAATCATTAAACACTCACCTACGCTCGCTCCAAGCTGTCGTATCTCTTCCGCGATCACCGACGCTTTCGTGGGAAAGCTTCCATCTAATCCGCAACCTACGGTCGCTGTGAGATATTCCGCAAAACCAAACCTCTCCAAGATCCGTTCGGCATACAGTTTCGGTTTGGACGTCGCCAATGCCAAAACGTACCCCTTCTCTTTTAATCTTTTTAAAGCGCGCAACGCTCCGTCTACGGGCGTACAACGGAATAATCCTTCCACGCCGTACCATTCGCGATATCTTGCCGTTGCCTCCACCGCGTCCTTTTCATTCATCCCAAAAAAATTGGAAAAGGAATATACTAAGGACGGTCCGATACATTGCCGTAAGTATTCGTCCGTCGGCTCGTCCGACCTACCCATTGCCTTCAACGCGTACCGTATGCCCGCAAAAATCCCCGGGTGAGAATGTACCAACGTTCCGTCTAAATCAAATAAAAGATATTTATACCCTTTCATGTTTCTCTCCTTTCCTGGAAAAATAATAACACAAAAGGGTGGATTTGTCAAGCTTTCTTTGCGCGCAATACCCGATAAAATCCTACGAATGAAAGCCCGATTAAAAAAGCCCCGAACGCGCGTTTTAACAGCGCAGACGGCAACGCGACGGCAAGACTCGTACCCAACGCGGAAAAAAGCAAAGCTGGTAAGATTACCCAACCCACGCCTTGCGTTTGTAACAACCCGTTATCCGCGTGCATTTTCAGCGCGCCGACGCTCATAGGTAAAAAGGAAAACAGGTTTGCGCTTTGCGCAATTTTTTGCTCCACGCCGCCGATTAGCACAAGGAGCGGAATGGTAACCGTGCCGCCTCCCATCCCCATCCCAGCGGGAATACCGCCGACAAAACCTAACAATAAATAAAGATAAAAGCTCATATGTACGGACGCGACAGGCAAAGGAAGGACAATTTTTCCTGCAACTTTATCCCGTTCATCGCGACACGTCCCCCTACGTTTACCGTGAAAAGAACAAAAAGAGCCCCGCGATAAGCTGTAAAAAAGCAAACGCCAAATTAACCGCCTTCGTCGGCAAATTTCCAAGTAATTTCGCCCCCAATACGCCCCCTATCGTTACACCCAACGCCGTAGGAATCAACACCGAAAAATCGTACGTCCCTTTTACCGCATACAACAGAAAAGACAATAGTGATACAGGAAGAATTACCAAAATCGCCGTTGCGTGCGCCCGTTTTTCATCCAAACCCGTTTTCGAAAGCATCGGCACGGCGATCATACCGCCGCCCCCACCAAAAATACTGTTTGCCACTCCCACTACGCCGCCGCAAGCAATCATGCGCGCTTTTACCACTTTTTTTCGTTCCATTCCCTTTGTTTTGCCCCCTTTCACATCAGTATCGGCAAATTTTTTTCAAATTATCAAACTTTTTCTTGCAATATGCGCCGTAAACGCTTGCCAAGTGCGAATTTTTGTATTAAAATAATATAGTGCATTGTGCGCGCATACGCGTATAAGCCAAAAAAGAAGAAAATCAAAACCAAAAAAGGTGGTTATATGAAAGATTCTACCCAAAACCGCAAGAAGAAATTTCTTGCTCTGTTCTTATCGGCAATGATGGCGGTTTCCGTTGCGTCTTTGGCTGCTTGCAATAATAACGGCGGCTCTTCGTCGGAAAGTTCTTCCGAAGACACGACTACGGAAACGACGGTTACCGATAAAGGTCCTATCAAAAACGCAGGTTTCGAAGTTTTCGATACGAACGACGGCTTGAACGTAATCGGCATGAACGTTTCTAGCTGGACCCGCTCGCTGTACTCGGAAAATTCCGTCAGCGCGCCCTCGTCTAAGGCAGACAGCGGTATTCTCGATACCGAAGAAAGCGCGTGGCATAACCTTACCGGCTCGTACTTCGTTAAAAACGGCGACGCGGCAAATATTGCGGCGGCGGACAAGCTTATCGAAGCGCTCTCGGAAGAAGACGCGATCGACATGTGGGAAAATTTCACCACACGCGACAAATTGAAATATTACGAAGTTTGGAAAGACGCTGAAGAAAACAAGGACGCCAAGATCTCGGAAGATTTCTCCGAATACGAGAGCTTTAACGGCGGTTCGCTTGCGCTTGTGGACGTTCCCGACACCGTAAACCCCGGCACGCACCATTCGGACACGGAAAAGGACGCCGCAGGTTTCAGTGATCACAACGTTTTGATGATCCACAACAAAAATCCCGAATCGGACGACGGCGAAAAGGTCGTTCAGTCCATCGGCTCGGCGCAGAAATACACTTCGTCTTCCACCGTTACCGTACAGGCAGGCGCGGCAGCAGAGATTTCCGTTTGGGTAAAAACGCAGGATCTCATGTGTTCCAGCTCGGACGGCGTAGCGCAAGAAGCGGTCGACAAAGGCGCATATATCAGCCTTGCGCAGTCGGTCGGCGGCACGGCAATGCCCGTTTACGAAGTTAAAAATATCAACACCGAATATATGGGTCTTGAAGACACGAACGGTTGGAAGCAATATACTTTCTACGTAAAAGGTTCTTCATATGCAAGCACGACGCTCACCCTTACGCTCGGGCTTGGTCAAGGCACGTCGAGCAACCGTACCGAACTCGTAAACGGTTATGCATTCTTCGACGATATTCAATGCAAGATCTTCTCGCAAGAAGATTTCTATAAAACGGCGGACAATGCCGATGGTAAAGTTGACCTTTCTTTGGACAACGTAGTAGAACCGACCGCATTTGAAGATCCTAAGGCTTTAAAGACGATCGACGTTTCCAAGGCTTTTAACGACGACGCTTATGCAAACGCAGAAACGCTCGGTTACGTCGCAGGTCAAGGCAAAGACGTGTTCCCCATCGACTTCTACGGCGCATTTACGCCTGCAAACGACGTTTTAAGCGACCTTAACGTATATGCAACCAAGAGCGAAGACGGCTATACTTCGATGGCGGGCAACAACACGATGCCTACGCTTGAAGGTGGCAGAGACGGCAGTGCGGACGTGATCGACGTTTTCGATAACGTTACGGCGATCGGCAACTACGTAGCTACGGGCGACAACGCTGCGGACAAGAAAGAACTGATTGACTCGGTATACAGCAAGTATTTCAAAGATCTTGAATATCCCAATCAAGACAACCAAGTTCTTTTGATGATCAGTAAAAACGGCGTTGCCTACACGGCAAAATCCAACTACGCTTTCTCGTTTAACAGCGAAGTGAAATATATGGCGGTATCCTTCTTCGTAAAAACGTCGGATATGCACGGTTTCACGGGCGCAGGCGTAACCCTGATCGACGGCAAAAACAAGACGTCGTTTGCAAACATTGATACGACGGACGCAACGCCTGTCAATATCGGTACAGAAGGCGAAGACGGCTATCGTGAAAACATTTACGACGGTTGGCAGCAATATATCTTCTTCGTGAAGAACGATTCCGACGTCGAAAACGCAACGTTTAAACTCCAATTCAATTTTGGTCCTACGACGATTGACGAATCCTCTTCGATCAACGCATTCCAAACCGGTTTTGCCGCATTTACCAACTTCCAGGCGCTGGAAATGAGCGAAGAAGAATATGCAAGTGCAATCGCAGGCACGTACACGAAACTCGTTACCGTAAAAGGTGAAGAAGAAATTACGGCGGCGGGTAACAGCGGTTTTGACACAGCTGGTAATAAATCGAACACCCACGCGAATATTAAAGATGGTATCTCGTTGGCGCAAAATTACAGAGGCGTTTACAGCAACAGCGACTACGTAACCGATAAGTTTACGGAAAACACGGCGATCAATAGCTATCTCAACGCAGGTCTTTTGAACAGAACCTACTTCACGGGTCTTAAAGGTGAAACAAGCTATTACACGACCGAAAATGCCCCTGCTTGGATGGCAGGCATCACGAAGATTGCGCAGACGAATAACGCAAACGTTGATACGAACAACGCAGCCGACGTTTGGAATGCAGCTTTCGGCAACGCAACGCAGCCCTTGTTCATCTGGAACGACGGTTCTGACACGACGAACGCTTACGGCTTTATCGGTACGAGCACGACGCTCACCGCAAACACCACGACGGCAATTTCCTTGCGCGTAAAAGTGGGCAGCACGAATGCAAACGCAGCGGCTCCCAAAGCGCATATCTATCTTATTGATACGAGTGAAACTACCCGCACCAGCACCCTTTCGATCGGTACGAATCTTACCTACTGGTACGATAAGAACGGCAACGTTTATGCAGAAGATCCCACCGACCGTCGTATTGCTCCCGCTTTCCTTTTGCAGGAAAACGGTCTGTATATTGCAAACAGCAAATGGGACGGCTATACCGCGGACATGGCAGGCAAATATTTCGCAAATCTGAACGCCTACACCGACGTAGATGCCAACGGCAATAAATTGGTAGCGGTAAACGGCGGTGTTCACAACTACGTAGCGGCTTCCGATTACGTAAAGGTAAACGACGAAAAACGCGCGGTTGCTTTCTATTGTAAAGACAGCGTTTACTATGCAGATAAGGATTGCACGATCCCCGTTACCGACTTCTCGGCAACAGGACTCGCTCCCCGCACCGACGCGACGACCAGCAAGGCGTTGCACGCAGAAGTATCCGCTACGGATGATTGGGTAACGGTTACGTTCTACGTTAAGACGGGTGCAACGGCAAAGAATTACCGTTTGGAAGTTTGGAGCGGCGAAAGAACGGGCAACCCCAACGCAGCAGGCACGTACGTTATGTTCGACGGCAACCCTTCCGCGGTTAGCAACGCATCAACTAACTACGACAACTTGCTCAGCTTGTACGAAGGCGACGAAGACATCGAACAATACAAGAGCGTATTCTCCTACTTCGATACCGACAAGTTCCTTCGTTACAACAAAGATCTTGACGTCGAAGAAATCGGCAACCTGTATCAAGAAAACTACGGCGTAACGGCGCAGGAAGAAGCTATTTTCTATCTGTACGCGGGCGCATCGGATAGCGACCAAACTTATTTGGTAAACTATGCAACGCAGGACCAAGTCGTTACGGCTTCGGAAATCGATAAAGACGACTCGACGACGGACGAAGATAGCGACGATTTGACAACGGGTACGGAAACGAATCCTTGGCTCTTGATCAGCTCCATCGCGATTGCAGTCGTTCTGCTCCTTGCGATTGTAAGTATTATTCTCCGCAAAGTTTGGAAGAAGGTTCGCAAAAACATGACGACAAAGAAACGCGCGCCTAAGAAATCTAAGGCAAAACACGTGAAGATCGAAAAGGTTGACGTTAAAGAATCGAAAGAAGAAATCGACGAAGACAGCCCTTATAACGATTGATCTTTGGAATTGACGTAAATTAAAATCCCCCCGTGAGCGTATCGCGCTCACGGGGGTTTTTATGCCTTTTACATAAGGAAAACCGCGCGAAGATTCGCGCGGTTTTTTCTGCTTTCAATATCTGTCTTTTTTATTGTCCTACCTTTCGCAATCCTTTCGGCAAATGATTTTTCAACGTACCGCCTACGACTTTACCAAGTCCTAAGGGATACCCGTCTATGCACACCAAACACCACCCGTTTGGCAAATCACAATCCAGCGTTTCCCCGCGCAGATATTTCTCCACACGGACGTCCGCCGCCGCCAACGTCAATACGTTTTTACATTCCGCCGCCTTTACGCTCATAGCCAAGGCATGCGCCGGTTCAAACCGACCGTTTTTCACTTCGCCCAAACGGATACCTACGCGCAATACCTGCAAGCCTTTCCAATCGAATACGTTTTCGGGCAGTTCGTATAAAACGCCGTCCTTTTCATACAAGCGATAAGCAAAACGGTTTTTAAAAAATGTCTTTTCAAAATCCCGATATGCCCGTTCGCCACCTGCGGTTACGCTCTGTTTTGCAGATTTCAATCGACAATCCCATTCGCTCACGCGGGCAGTCTTTTCAAATAAAGCGGCAAAATGCCCTTCGCCGTCTACTTTATGTGGATAAAGTTTTTCCTGCTTGATCAACCGCATTTCGGGATGCGCCGACAAAAATGCGCTTACCTGCCCTTCGTCTTCAGCAATCGCAAACGTGCAGGTGGAATACGCCAAACGCCCGCCGATAGTCAACATTTCCGCCGCGCAATCCAAAATTTCCTTTTGCCGCGCCGCGCACAACGCTACGTTCTCTTCGCTCCATTCCGCCAACGCCTCGTCCGCATTTTTGCGGAACATACCTTCCCCCGAACAGGGCGCGTCTACCATAATCTTATCAAAATAGCCCGCAAACCGTTTGGCAAGCGCCTGCGGATATTCACACGTTACCACAGCATTTTTAATGCCTAACCGTTCTACGTTTTGCGAAAGAATCTTCGCGCGGGACGAAATCGGCTCGTTTAAAACGATCACACCCTTACCGTCCATCTTACACGCAAGCTGCGTGCCTTTGCCGCCAGGCGCGGAACAAAGATCCAGCACTTTTTCTCCCGGCTGTACGTCCAAAAGGGGCGCGGCGCACATAGCGGACGGCTCTTGGCTGTATATAACGCCCGCAAAATGATAGGGGCTTGCCCCCACCTTTTCCCCATCCGTATAATACCCGTTCTCTTCCCAAGGAATGGGCGCGCCAAGAAAGGGCAAAACGCCTTTCATCGCGGTCACGTCCCCCCGCAAAGGGTTCAAACGCACCCCTTTAAAAGGCGGTTTTTCATAACAAGCGAAAAAGACTTCCCATTCGTTTTCGGGAAGCTGCTTTTTCATGTTTTCAATAAATTTTTCGGGTAAATTGTACATGTTTGTACCCCCTATCCGCGCTTATTCTTTTTGCAGATACTCTTCAAACTGTTCGGGGGTAAAAACCCGCGCTTTTGCCTGCGCCGATTTCAATCTCGCCCCCCCTTCGTTTTCATAGCAAACGTACACGTCGCATTCTTCCGCGCGCGTAGTAAAAAACGCCGCCTGCGCAAAAGCCGCCGAAAGTAACCGTTTCGCCACGGGCAAATCTATTTCTAAGGGATGGGAAAAACATACGCTCTTGTTCTTTAATTTGCCGTCTTTTGCACGCTTGCGCTTTTCTTTGTCCGCAAAAATATGAAACGCCGCCTTGCGTTTTTCCCGCTCTTCCCGCTTTCTCTCCTGCTCTTGTTTATAGACAATCTGCTCCACCGAACTCGTCTGTGTAATCTCGTAATTTTCGATGTGTCCCAACGTAATTTGATATTTTTCAATCAACGCGGGGAAAGAGCAATTCTCCGCCTTGCACATCGCCTCGGCAATTTTCATGGTCGCGTACGCATCGTCCACCGCGCGGTGCGCCGTAAATTCCACGCCAAGCTCCTGCGCGATCGATCCCAAACCGAACTGCCGCGAAAAGTCCGCAACACAGTTCATATACACGAACTGCGTGTCCGCAAAATCAAACGCAAACGAACGCAATTCAAAGCGTTTGCTTTCAAAATTGAGATATTTCACGTCGTTCATCGTGGCATGTCCCGCCACCAACGTATCTTTATCTTCCAGCAGCGCATAAATTTTGTCCGCTTTTTCCAAAAACGTGGGATATTTTTTAAAATCGGCATATTCGTACGGCAAAACAAGACCTTGCGTACCTTTGCGGTCGGTCAAATGAAACCCGCCCTGCGGATTGATCAAAATATCTTCCTTTTCGATAATATTAAATTGTTCGTCCGTCAAACAGTACCCAAACGCGCAAATTTTCGCCACGAATTTGGACACCACCGAACATTCAATATCAAAAAATAAATATTTCATGTGCTTGCCGTCTTTCCTTGCCTGCTCTTGGAAAAGACCGCAAACGTATTGCGGTCTTTTATCATCATTTCTTATTTCATCGCGTACCGTGTACGCCCAAATACTCTTTTCCGCGCTTTTTTCGCCTTAGTTCTTCGGGGTAATCACGGACTTGCCGCCCATATAGGGACGCAACGCTTCGGGGATCGTAACGCTACCGTCTGCTTGCAAATGGTTTTCCACAAACGCAATCAGCATACGCGGGGGCGCAACTACCGTGTTGTTGAGCGTGTGCGCCAACTTCGTCTTGCCGTCTTCGTCCTTATAACGAATGGACAAACGACGCGCCTGCGCGTCCGTCAAGTTCGAACACGAACCCACTTCAAAATATTTCTTCTGGCGAGGGCTCCACGCTTCTACGTCGCAGCTCTTGTTCTTCAAATCGGCAAGATCGCCCGTGCAGCAACCAAGCTGTCTTACGGGAATATCGAGCGAACAGAACAATTCCACCGTATAACTCCACAATTTTTCATACCATTCCGCACTCTCTTCGGGGCGGCAAACGACGATCATTTCTTGCTTTTCAAACTGGTGAATACGATATATCCCGCGCTCTTCAATGCCGTGCGCACCCTTTTCCTTACGGAAGCAAGGGGAATAGCTGGTAAGCGTCAAAGGCAACTTTTTGCCGTCGATAATCTGCCCCATAAATCTACCGATCATGGAATGTTCGCTAGTACCGATCAAATACAGGTCTTCCCCTTCGATCTTGTACATCATATTTTCCATTTCGTCAAAGCTCATAACGCCCGAAACCACGTCGCCGTGGATCATGTACGGGGGAATTACGTAGGTAAAGCCCTTGTCGATCATGAAATCGCGCGCATAGGTCAAAACAGCCGAATGTAAACGCGCAATATCGCCCGTCAAATAATAGAATCCCTGCCCAGACGTGCGGCGTGCGGAATCCACGTCGATACCGTCCAATTTTTCCAAAATATCAAGATGATAGGGCACTTCAAAATCAGGAACGGTCGGTTCGCCAAAACGCTGTAATTCCACGTTTTCGCTATCGTCTTTCCCTACGGGCACGTCGTCCGCCACGATATTAGGAATACTCATCATCACTTTTTTGAGCGCAACGTCCACGTCTTCACATTCCTTTTCGATGGCAAGCAAACGATCCGCGTCTGCCTTTACCTGCGCCTTAACCTGTTCCGCCTCGTCGCGTTTGCCTTCTTTCATCAGCATACCGACCTGTTTTGACAGGGTATTACGCGCCGCGCGGAGCGCGTCGCCTTCCGCAATCAACGCACGACGTTTTGCATCCAAATCCAAAGCCTGCTCTACCAAGGGCAGCTTATGATCTTGGAATTTTTTACGAATATTTTCTTTTACGAGTTCCGGATTTGTACGGATAAGATTGATGTCAATCATGTTTTTCACCTCGGATAAATTTCGCTTTCCATATAGCAGCGGCGCAAAAAGCACACAACCCGCCTTTTTCTTACAACATTATACAACTTTTCCCCCATAAAAGCAATTAAATGTTAAAGGCAACTGTCAAATTCTTGTGAAAATTTCTTAAAAACCTTGTAATTTGCTTTGCAATATGCTATAATGAACCTATCTTATCCTTCTTTGGAGTGACGTGGTATGAAAAAACAACAGGTTCACCCTACGGGCGAAAACGCAGAAAGGGAAAAAACGCCGCATACGGAAAAGAGCGGCGATAAAAAGCGTTCGCTGTTTTCAAAAATCTTCCATAGAAAAGCGCCTTTGGAAAACGAAGGGGAAGAGCTAATTCTCAACGTGGAACATTTCGACGTGTCCGAAGATAAAGGGCTTACCCCCGAACAAGTGGACGAACGTATCGCACAGGGCTTGGTCAATTCGACAACTAAAAAATATTCCAAGACGTATAAAAGCATTTTTATTGGGAACATTTGCACGTTTTTCAACCTGCTGTGTCTGTTGTGCGCGGTAGCGTTGTTACTTGCGCGCGCGCCAATCAACCAATACCTTTTCGTCGTTATCTTTCTTTGCAATATTTTTGTGAGTATCTTTCAGGAAATCCGCGCAAAACGCAAGATCGATCGACTCTGTATTCTATCGTCGCCAACGGCAAAGGTCGTACGCGACGGCATGAAAATAGACATTCCCGTCGAACAGTTGGTCGTGGACGACGTGATCCTGCTTGGCGCAGGTCAGCAAGTTCCTGCCGACTGCGTCGCGCTCGGCGGTTCTGCGGAGCTCAACGAATCCCTGTTGACGGGTGAATCCGTTCCCATCAAGAAAAACGTAGACGACGAACTTTTTGCCGGCTCGTTCGTGGCGAGCGGTCAAATCGCGGCTCGGGTGGAAAAAATAGGCGAATATACCTACATAAGCAAATTGACGGCAAAGGCGAAAAAATACAAACGCCCCAACTCGGAAATCATGAACTCGATCAATTTGTTTATCAAAGTAATCGGCCTTATGATTATCCCCGTGGCAATTTTGATGTTCTTCAATAACTTGCGAAACAATCCCAGCTATACTAACTGGTCGGCAATCAAAGAAGCGGGCGGATTTTTCAAAGCCCTAATGAGCAACAACTCGACGGGCAACATGCTCAGCACCGCCATTCAAAAGACGGTTGCCGTTATTATCGGTATGATTCCGTCGGGCTTACTCCTGCTTACCACGATCGCGCTGTCCGTAGGCATTATCCGCTTGGCGCGGTATAATACGCTGGTACAAGACATGTACTCGCTGGAAATGCTGGCGCGCGTCAACGTGCTTTGTCTGGATAAGACGGGTACGATTACGGACGGGCGCATGAAAGTAAGCGATTGTATTCTGCTCAACCCGCCGAGTAACGAATACGGCATCGAAGACGTGATCGGCTCGATGCTGGCGTCCCTTCCTGATAACAATCAAACGAATATCGCGCTATACGATCGATTTGGACACTCGGCAAAATTACAATCCGTGGCAATCATGCCCTTCTCGTCCGCAAGAAAACTCTCGGCGGTTACGTTCTTAGGCGAAGGCACGTTTATCATGGGCGCGCCCGAATTCGTATTAAAACCTATGCCCGTGCGCATTGAAAAACTCGTAAAGCAATACGCGCAAATGGGCTTGCGTGTGCTAGTATTGGCACACTCACCCGGGCAGATCCAAAACGACAAACTACCGTCCGGTATCAAAGCCGTCGCGGTGATTACCCTTTCAGATAATATCCGCCCCGACGCGATCGAAACGATTAAATGGTTCAAACAAAACGACGTCGCGGTTAAGGTCATTTCGGGCGATAATCCCGTGACCGTAGCGGAAGTAGCCCGCCGCGCAGGCATTCCCAACGCAGCGCATTTCATTTCCTTGGAAGGGCTTTCGGAGATAGACGTGGAAAACGCCGCCAACGTATATACCGTCTTTGGCAGAGTCACCCCCGAACAAAAAGCTATTCTTATTCGCTCCATCAAAAAGGCGGGCAACACCGTCGCAATGACGGGGGACGGCGTCAATGATATTTTGGCAATGAAAGAGGCAGATTGCGCCGTATCCGTAGCGTCGGGCAGCGATGCAGCAAGAAACGTTTCTAACTTGGTTTTGCAAGACAACAATTTCGGCTCTATGCCCAAGATCGTAAACGAAGGTCGACGCGTTATCAACAATATCAAGAGCTCGTCCGCTCTGTATATTATGAAGACGTTGCTTACGCTAATTTTAGCAAGCGTTTGTATCTGCGTGAAAGAAGAATATTTCTTTGAAACGAGCAATATGTTACTGTTTGAAATGTTTATCAGCGCGCTTCCGTCATTCGTTATGTCGTTGCAACCTAATACGTCGCGCGTCAGGGGCAAATTTATCCCGTACGTACTAAGCCGCGCCCTACCCGGCGCGCTTACCATGGGTATTGCGATCATGACGTTGTACATTTTAAGCCGTACCCCTTTGGGCAACGATTTCGGTTTGGACGTCCTTACAGACGTTGCGGGCAACCCCGTACGATTGCATTATCAAGCGATTATGATGATCGTGCTTACCTTCTCAGGCTCGGTTATGCTGTACCGAATTTGTCAGCCGTTCAACCTGCTACGCGGCGTACTGTTTATCGTATCCACGACCTTATGTTTGGCGGTGCTGTTAATCAAACCGCTGGGCGACGCGTTGGTTCTTAACGGCTGGGCAGGTCTTGATTTCTCCCTTTCGCAGATGCTGATTGTGATTATCGTCATACAGGCAAGTTTCCCGATTTCTGGGTTCTTAATCCGCGCGTTCGACATGATCAATATCGCGGAAGAAAATCCCGAAGACGAGCAATAAACGGATTTAAAAATAAAAGCAAGCGTTGGTTTTTCCAACGCTTGTTTTTTGTACTTTTCTATGCTTATTTTTTTGTTCGTTGCGACACGTCCTATGCCTTTCTGCGATTTTTGAATTTCTTTTTTTATAAAATTGACACGTGCCTGTCTTTCATTAGTTCAGCAATACTCACCAATAATTCCATTTCTTCAGGTAAAAGTTTTTGACAAACTTCTCCCATAATTACCTCGCGGGAGAAGTCTTCTCTATCTTCTTTCAATACGTCTTGCGGCAAAACCTTCAAAAAATCACAAATCAGTAAAAACCGCCGCATGCTCAACGTTGCTTTACCCCTTTCAATCATCGACAAATGCCCTGCGTCCATCCCTATCCCCATTGCAAGTGCTTTTTGTGAAATTCCTTTAATTCTCCGTATCTCTATAATTTTTTCCAACACCCGTTCTATCGTCATAATTTTATCCTTTTGTTTATTATATCACATGTGTTACATGTAAATCAAGCATAGCAACATGCATTCCGTGTAATATTAAAGAAAAACGGAGAAAAACATGGTTACAACACAAGATATTTCAGCAAAACTTTCCGAAGCAATTCGCCAAAGCGGCATGACACAAACGGCGTTGGCGCAAAAAATCGGCGTACGGCAACAACAAATTTCCTGTTATATTAAAGGGATCACTCTGCCGTCGTTAGATACGCTTTCTCGCCTTTGCACGATATTAGACTTAGACGCCAACGAAATCCTTTGCGTAGAACGTCCTAAGGATTTTTAATACCTGCCCCAAAACCCAAAGCCCAGATAGTTATGCTGTCGGGGCTTTTCTTTTGTTCAATTTAAGCCTATTGCACATAATTATAGCATGACTGATAATCATAAATCAAGCAAAATATGACTGTCAGTCTTAAAATTGTTATAAAAAAGGTGTTTTTATGGTAACGATAGAAAAAATTCAAAACGCTATTATCGAGGCAATCAAACAAAGCGATATGAAACAAGCAGAATTAGGGGAAAAGATCGGCGTCAGCCAATCGACGATTGCCCATTATTTACGTAGGCGGATTATGCCGTCGTTAGATACGCTT
>JAZSJN010000131.1:0-3404 GCA_045534315.1 Candidatus Scatosoma sp. | reverse complement strand
CGACCAAATATTTCCGCTACTTTCTACTTCAGAACTTTCCACTTCGGAACTTTCCACTTCGGAACTTTCCACTTCGGAACTTTCCACTTCGGAACTTTCCGTTTCAGAACTTTCCACTTCGGAACTTTCCACTTCGGAACTTTCCACTTCGGAACTTTCCGTTTCAGAATTTTCCACTTCGGAACTTTCCACTTCGGAACTTTCCGTTTCAGAACTTTCTACTGCAGAACTTGTGCTCTCTTGCACATTATTACCGCTTCGTTTACAGCCAGCCCAAAAAACCGACAAACACAAACATAACGCTATTACAAAAAGTTTCTTTCTCATAATACCTCCTTTACGTCCATCCATTTTCATCCACGTTTTCATCCTGCCAATCAAATTCACCGCTGGTGCGAATCACGTCTTCAGATGAAAAAAGTATCACTTGTAAATCAGGCTTTTCAAACATACACGCATCCCCCTTTATCCCTTGGATATTTTGTTTATCTGCAATTTCTTATATACTATAATTATATACTTAATTTTTCCCTATATCAAGTAATATAATAGGAAAAAAATATAATTATTTTCACATTTTCCATTAACCCCTGCCGATAATATAAAGCTGCTTAATATTGTCACTATCTTCCCTAAATATTTTTTCATTTGTGTTCTCCACGCAAACTACCATTTTGGTAATTCTATGTTTATTATACTACCAAAATGGTAATATGTCAAGTAGAAAGGGATAGGACTATGGAAATTTTATTAGGGGAACGTTTAAAAGAATTGCGAGAAGAACGCAAATTGACTCAAAAACAATTAGCAGAGTTGCTTGGTTTGCACTGCGTTACCTATTTACATTATGAAAAATCCCAACGCGAGCCGCCGTTGGCTGTCCTTGCCGCCATGGCAAAATTCTTTGACGTTACCACCGATTATTTGCTCGGCTTAACCGATTATTGATCCTTACAAAACAAATGATTTACGCAAAACGCCCACCCCTGATCAGGAGTGGGCGTTTTTCTTACAGGCGACGTTCCCTAAATTGTTTCGGCGTAAAGCCCGTGTATTTCTTGAAAAAGCGTATAAAATATAGCTCGTCAGAAAAGCCAAGGCAATAGGCGATCTCACGCGATAGCTTATCGGTAGAAAGTAGCAATTCTTTGGCCTTCAATATTCTGACCTGCGAAATAAATGCCTTGGGCGTTATACCGTAATAAGATTTAAATTTATTGATTAAATGGGGCGTAGAATACCCCATTTGCCTTGCAAGCTCGCCGATAAATATCCCTTTGTCGTAATTTTGCTCGATATAATTTTTCGCAAACGAGATTTGACTGTTCTCCCCCACGCTGTCCATCGCAAGATAAAGAATGTCCATACAATAATGCGAAAAAATCGGCTCGTCAACAAGCCTATCGCAAAACAGGCAGCTCTCCAATTTACAAAGATCGTCGTTAAATCTTAAAAGGTTGGAAACTCTGATTTTTTTACCCGAAAATTGAAAAGGCTCTGCCGTCTTAAATTTGATCATGCAAAGTTCCGTCGGCTGTATAATCGTTCTGTAAAAGGGCTGTTTGGGCGGACAAATCACGATTTCTCCTTCCGAAACGACCTCTTCTTTCTCTTCCCCGATTTGATAGGAAAACGAACCCCTTTTTACGCAAAACGCCACGCAATCTTCATACGTTTCCTGTTTATAGACAAAACGTTGTATATTCTTAAAATACGTGCAAAACGTCAACTCGATATTTGAAAGCATTATGCCCCCTTAAAATCTTAACTTTGTCCATATTTATTATAATTTCCTTTATGGAAATTGTCAATAGGATATGATAAAATAAAGAAAAAAGGGGCTTATTTTATGGTTATTAACGAAACGCTTACCACGCCTGTTTTGGGCGAATACGACGCGGTGGTCGTCGGCGCAGGACCTGCGGGTTGCGGCGCGGCGCTCGCCTTGGGCAGATCGGGAATAAAAACGATGCTCATTGAAAAATTCAACAGCCTTGGCGGCGCTTGGACAACGGGATTTATGAACCCGTTCTTTGATTGCCATGCTAAAATCGGTCTTGTCCAAGAATTGGTGGACGAATTAAGAGCAAAAGGACACTTCGGCGGATTTTGGGACATCAGTTTTAACTATGAATATATGAAATTTATTCTTGAAAAGAAGTTACGGGCAGCCAACGTCGAAATTTTGTACAACACCACTTTTTCCCGCACGTTGGTGGACGGAAAGAACGTCTACGGAATCGTTGCGGAAAATATCGAAGGGCGCTTTGCCGTTCTTGCCAAAACCGTTTTCGATTGCACGGGCGACGGCAACGTCGCGGCAAGCGCGGGCTGCCCGTTTGAATTGGGCGTTGACGGCGATTACAAAGAATGTCAAGCCATGACGTTGATGTTTCTCGTCGGAAACATCCCCGAAAAATACAAAGACGGGCTGATGATTTACGAAAAATTAAACGCGGTTTACGAAAAGGCAGGCAAGCAAATTCCTTTCCGCGTTCCCTACCTTATCCCCGTACCCAATTCTCACTTTGGCGTAATCCAATTTACGCACATGTACGAATACAATCCTTTGAGCGCAAAAGAGCTCACCGCGGCGACCATGGAAGGCAGACAGCAATTGATTGACGCCTTTGAATTTTTGACCAAGTACGACGAAGAATTTAAGGATTTGGAACTGATCACGTCATCCAGCGTGCTGGGGGTACGGGAATCTAGACGTATCATCGGCGAATACCGTATGAGCACGGACGATATTTTGACGGGCGCGACCTTTGACGACGCCGTAGCGCGCGTTACCTTCGGGGCTGATTTGCACACGAAATCTAATAAAGGACAAAACTGTTTCCAGGTGCAGCCTTATCAAATTCCTTTGCGCGCTTTGATCCCCCAAGGGTATAACGGTATCGTCGTAGCAGGACGGTGCATTTCTGGCTCACGCGAGGCGATGGCGTCCTATCGTGTAACGGGAAACTGCGCGCAGATGGGCGAAAGCGCGGGGTATTACGTTGCCGAATCAATCAAACAGAATATTCCCCTTCGCGACGTAAAACTCAATTTAAAAATTACTAACGAATAAATTTAACGGATAAAACCCTTCGCGCGAACCAACGATACTTCGTCGTTTTGGTGTACCCGATTGGATTTTGGCTACGCCAAAGCGTCAGGGCTTGTTCACACTTCGCTTTCTTTTCCTTTTTCACAAACTACGCCCTTCGCGCGAACCAACGATAAGTCGGAGGCCAAGCGGTCTTAGGAAGACAATACTAATGGCCAACTCCTTGGCTCACAGAACGACATGGCTACGATCCGACTTGGATTTTGGCTACGCCAAAGCGTCAGGGCTTGTTCACACTTCGCTTTCTTTTCCTTTTTCACAAACTACGCCCTTCGCGCGAACCAACGAT
>JAZSJN010000108.1:0-17518 GCA_045534315.1 Candidatus Scatosoma sp. | reverse complement strand
GGCTGACCGTCTTTTTCACGATACCCGTCTTGGGGTTTTTCGTTTCAACCAACACGATATTTGCAAGCTTGTTCGCCTGTTCCGTCGTGATCTTGTACGCGCCGTTTTTCTGCATTTCCGAAATGAGCTCGTCCGCGATATTCGCAAACGCAAACACTTCCTTTTCCGTGATACAGGGCAGGTTGTTATCGAACGAACAGCCGTCGATGATGTCCTTGCCCGCTTTCTTGATATCCGCAGTATCGTCTACGATAACGGGGGGATTTCCCGCGCCCGCGCCGATTGCCTTTTTACCGCTGGAAAGCACCGATCTTACTACCCCGGGACCGCCCGTACATACAAGCAAGCGAATATTGGGGTGTTTATACATAATTTGCGCAGTATCGAGCGTGGGTTTAACCACGGACGCAACGAGTACAGCAGGCCCGCCCGCCATCGCGCTAGCGCGGTTGACAAGATCTACTGCATAGTTGGACGTTGCGATTGCGTTGAAGTGGGGGTTGAAAACAACGCCGTTGCCCGCCGCAATCATACCGATACTGTTACAGATGACCGTTTCCGAAGGGTTGGTACTAGGGGTGATACTGCCGACGACGCCAAAGGGTGCCATTTCCGTCAAGGTCAAACCGTGATCCCCCGTCTTTGCGTGGGATATAATGTCCACCGTGCCAGGGGTCTTGTCCGCAACGAGCATATGCTTTGCCGTCTTGTGCGACACACGCCCCATCTTCGTTTCCGTAACGCCGAGATTTGCCATAATAGGCGCTTCTTTGCGGGTAAGTTCACGAATTGCGGAAATAACCTTTTCACGTTCTTCCAGGGACATCGCACGGATGGCTTTGTACCCCGTCGTAGCAGCTTCGATCGCGTCGTTCATATCCGCGTAAACGCCGATAAGTCTGCGACCATTATATTGCGTGGACTCCCAACCGCTCTTGGCTGTAGCGGTATTTCCACCCAAGTTCTTAATCACCGCGGCAACCACTTCTTCAATCTGAGCTTCTGTCCAATTGATTGCCATAGTTTTTTCTCCTTTCAAATGTTATCGCGCAACGGGGCTTATTTGCCGAGCGCCGCCAAAACCTTCTTCGTGATCGCTTCTACGAGATCTGCGTTTGCGCAGTTGCAAGCGGGTTCATCACCGTAGTCGATACCAGGATGTCTGCCGGGCAAGTTCATCTTCTTACGAAGATCCATCAATTTCTTCAGCTGATCGCTGGAAATTTCGTGAACTGCGCCAAGGTCCATTGCGTGTTTGCAGATGACTGCGTTAAATTCAACTTCTTCCATAACGAAGAACGCTTTTTGCAGGTTGCAACCAACGGTAAGCGCACCGTGGTTTCTAAGCAAGAATGCGTCGTGGTTCTGGATATACGGATCGAGCGAATCGGGAATTTCCATCGTCGAAGGGGTACCGTAATCGCAGGTGGGAACGTCGCCGATCGTCAAAACTGCTTCGGGCAGAATGTACTGATCAAGGTCGATATCCGCAACCGTGAACGCCGTAGCAACGGGAGGATGCGCGTGAACGACCGCCGTTACGTCGGGGCGTTCGCGATATACTCCCATGTGCATTTTGATTCCGGACGAAGGGCTGAGTTTACCTTCGAGCTTTTTACCGTCTTTGTCTACCTTGATAATCATATCAGGGGTAAGATCGCCCTTGGATACGCCCGTGGGGGTGCAGTAATATTCGTTTTCGCTGATCTTAACGGAGATGTTACCGTCGTTTGCCGCAACGAATCCTTTCGTCCAGAGCTTGTGGCCTACTTCGCAAATTTCCTTCTTAATCTCAAAGGGAGATTTCATAATGTTTTTCCATCCTTTATATTATTTTTTTTATTTTGTCAAATTTTGTGTGTCGAGAGCAATCATATACTCTTCGTCGGTGGGGATAACGTAGGTTTTTACCTTCGCGCCCTTTGCGGACAGATCCGCAATTTCTCCCCTAGGGCAATTTTGGTTGTACGCTTCGTCGATTTCAATGCCAAGGAACGACATATCCTTGCAGACTTCTTCGCGCAGTTCACGGTCGTTTTCGCCGATACCTGCCGTGAACACCAACGCGTCCACGCCGTTCATCTCCGCTACGTACGAGCCGATAATCTTCTTGATATTGTGGCAGAGAATTTTCATAGCGAGTTTCGCGCGATAATTTCCGTTTGCAGCCGCTTCACGAATATCGCGACAATCGCTACCGACACCGCCGACGCCCGAAAGACCAGATTCTTTGTTCAAGATCTTATCCGCTTCGTCTGCCGTCAAACCTTCCGCCTTTTGGATAAAAGTAACGACCGTGGGATCGATTGCGCCGCTGCGCGTACCCATCGGAACGCCGTCTTGCGGGGTAAAGCCCATCGACGTATCCACCGCTTTCCCGTTCACCGTTGCGGTGATCGACGAGCCGTTTCCTAAATGGCAAGTGATAATCTTCGCATTCTTATTACCGAGTAGTTCCGCCGCCTTTGCCGCAACGTATCTGTGCGACGTGCCGTGGAACCCGTAACGGCGAATTTTGTGCTTTTCATACAGTTCGTAAGGGATCGGATAAATGTACGCGTAATCTTCCATATTGGAATAATATGACGTATCGAACACCCCTACGTGATTTACGTTAGGCATTACTTCTTTGCACGCCTTAAACCCGCTGATTGCGGGGGGACCATGCAAGGGGTTAAGCCCTACGATGCTTTCCAGATACGCAATTTCATCCGCGCCGAGAATTGCCGACGCGCGCAGCTTTTCGCCGCCGT
This sequence comes from Candidatus Scatosoma sp., assembly GCA_045534315.1. Lineage (GTDB taxonomy): Bacteria > Bacillota > Clostridia > Christensenellales > Borkfalkiaceae > Scatosoma. The sequence goes on along the minus strand of JAZSJN010000108.1, from coordinate 14,765 downwards.
GCGCAAATCTGTGCCCTACCGCCGAGATCTCGTCCACGCTTGCGATCACGCCTTTTTCCTTATCCGTGAGCAAGGAAAGTACGCATTCGATCGCAGCCTTGTGGTCGGGGAAATCAACGCTTGCTTTGTAATCGGGTTTGCCAGGACGTTTATGCGTAATCGCCCCGTCGATCCCGATACGTTCGCAGAGTCCCTTTGCCAAAACTTCGTTGGTGTCCATATCGAACAATTGATATTTCAGCGAAGAACTGCCTGCGTTTACGACCAAAATCTTCATTGGCTTTGTTCTCCTTAATTATATATTAATGTTTAACGACAAACGCCGTGTATCAACTTATACGCGCTTTGCGATAACGTCTTTTTCGAATTTTTCCACTTCGTCCCACCAGTCTTCACTAAGACCTTGACGGGAAAGATATTCGTTCCAAACGTCCACGAAAGGCAAATATTTCACTCTTTCATGCATGTAGAATACTTTCGTAAAGTTGCCTTCGTCTTGCAATTTCTTCATTTCTGCATACGGTTGCAAGATCGCGGAAAGGAGCGCCTTTTGCATGGAGCGCACACCCGTTACCCAAGCGCACAGACGGTTGATGCTCGCGTCGAAATAGTCAAGCGCCACAATTACTTTGTCGTCGGCATCGTTGCGGATAATTTCCTTAGAGAGTTCTTTGAGTTCGTCATCCACTACTACTACGTGGTCGCTGTCCCATCTAACGGGACGGGATACGTGAAGTTGCACTTTATCATAGAAGGCAAGCATAGACGGGATTTTGTCCGATACAACTTCGGTCGGATGATAGTGTCCCGTGTCAAGCAAACAGCAAATCCCGCGCGTTGCCGCATAGTTCTGATAGAATTCGTTGCTGCTTACCGTGTAGCTTTCTACACCGATACCGAACACTTTGCTTTCTACCGCAGGGATTACCCATTCTTTGTCGTAACCTTCCAAAACTTCGTCAAGCGATTTCTTCAAACGAAGTCTAGGGCCAAGACGATCCGCGGGAATATCCTTCGTACCGTCAGGTACCCAAAGGTTAATGCAACAAGGGCTGCCCATCGCTTTACCAATTTCCGCCGCAATCTTCATGCAAGCCTTACCGTGGCGTACCCAAAATTGGCGAACTTCTTCATCGGGGGAAGACAGCGACAAACCGTCTTTCATCATAGGGTGCGAAAACCACGTGGGGTTGAAGTCAACACCTTCCAAGCCCGTTTCTTTCGCCCATTTTACCCAAGGCTCAAAATGCTTATATTCATAGGCGTCGCGGTCAACCTTTCCCTTATCTTCACCAAGTAAAGCGTAGCAAGCGTGCACGTTCACGCGCTTTTTACCAGGCATCAATTTGAACGCCGTCGTCAAATCGGCAAACAGTTCTTCGGGAGTTCTTGCTCTACCGGGGTAGTTACCCGTCGTTTGGATACCCCCCGAAAGGGAATCGCTGCCGTCGAACCCGATTACGTCGTCGCCCTGCCAACAATGTACGCTGACCGAAAGTTTGGACAGCCTTTCCATCGCCGCTTCGGTATCGATACCAAATTGCGCGTAGATCTTTTTTGCTTCTTCGTATCTGGACATAATTTTCTCCTTGTTTTATGTATCTTACTTTTTATTTTTCCACTTTTTCTTTAAAGGCTTTCAGCCATTCGGTTGCGATCATTCTCGCGCCCGCCGCCAAGGGATGTACCCCGTCGAACGTATAATAATCTCCGCCGAATTTCTTTTCCGCTTCGTCAAATTTTGCCTGCAAGGGTACGAACGTTAAATTGTAATCTTCCGCGATCTTCTTCGCCACTTTTGCGTATTCTTTGACCGCCTGGAATTTTTCCCAACGCTCTTCGCCGTCCGTCGCGCTGCCTTCCAAAATAAACGGCTCTAAAATCATAATCTTCACGTTGGGCAAGCGTTCCAACGTTTCTTCGATCATCGTGCGGTAGATACGTTCCCAACGGGGAAGTTCCACGCCGTTTTCACGGCTGATTTCATGCCACACGTCGTTGACGCCGATCAAAATCGACAAAACGTCGGGTTTGTGATTCCACACGTCAATCTTGACGCGCGCGTATAAATCCACGACGCGGTTGCCCGAAATACCACGGTTGATACATTGGTACTTCGTGGGATCTTCACAGGTCAATTCCCCAACGACAAAGTTCGTATACCCAACGCCGTAGGAATATACCGATCCGTCTTCATGATCCCGTATTCTGTTCATATCCGTGATCGAATCGCCGTAAAATACAATTTTCATATTCATCCTCCTTGCTATTAAAGTTCTGCAATGTCAAAAGAGTTTTTAACGATCTGTCTGCCTTCTTTGACGTCTTTCACGTCGCCGCCGCCAACCATTTGCATCATCAAATTCCCAATCGCCGTGCCTTCCGTAGGTCCTGTGATAATCTTTTTGCCCGTATATTTCATAGTCAACTCGTTCAAGAGCATATTTTTACTGCCGCCGCCGATAATGTTCAACGTTTCGTACTTTTCGCCCGTAACTTCTTCCAACGCTTTCAAGGACTGATCGTAATATCTTGCAAGGTTGTTATAAATCACGTACGCCATTTCGCCAACGGAAAGCGACCTTCCCACCGTTTCGTTGATCACGTCGATCATGCTGTCGGGCGCAAGGAATTTTTGATCGTTGACGTTGATATAATCGTCGATCGGGTTCACCCTTGCCATATCCGCAAGCTCCGCAAAGCTATACTTATCGTCAAGCTCGTGACGGACCTGTTGGATCATCCAAAGCCCCATAATATTGATCTGCAAACGGAACTGTTCTTTCACGCTACCTTCGTTAGAATATCCCGCCGTTCTCGCTACGTCGCTCGTATGCGCCTTGTTTTGTTCTACGCCAAGCAACGACCACGTTCCGCTGGAAATGTACGGTGTCTGCGATTCTAAAGGCGCAGCCAAGACCGCGCTTGCCGTGTCGTGCGTTGCGGGCAGAATTACTTTCGCCTTATAGCCTACAATCGCCGCTACTTCGTCGGTAAACTCGCCAACCACCGTACCAGGTTGCGCCAATTCGCCGAAAAGTTCTTTTTTATAGCCGAGCTTTTCAATAATCTCGTCATCCCAAGTATGGGTGACAGAATTAACCATGCCCGTCGTCGTGGCGTTGCAGTATTCCTGCTTTTTCACGCCCGTCAAACGGAAGTGGAAATAATCGGGGAGCATCAGCATCGATTTCGCTTTTGCCATACGTCCCGTCTTTTTATCATCCAAAAGCTGGTACACGGTATTAAACGACGCAAACGCGATACCCGTTTTTGCAAATAACGTCTCGAAGGGAATGATCTCGTGCACGGCGGGGATCGTTTCCTCCGTTCTATGATCGCGATAGCAATACGTGCCGCCAATCGCCTGATCGTTTTCGTCTAACAGAGCATAGTCAACGCCCCACGTATCGATACCGACCGAATAGGGAATTTTGCCCAATTCTTTCGCCTTTTTTAAGCCGTTAAGAATTTCGGTAAACAAGCGTTCATGCGTCCACATCAAATGCGTTTTACCGTCGTACGCCGTCAAATCTTCAGGACCGTTTTGGAAACGGTAAATTTCTTCCGTGATCATTTTTCCGTTTTCCAAATGCGCCACAATGTGTCTACCCGACGATGCGCCGATATCGATTGCCAAATAATATCTCATATACTTTCCGTCCTTTTCGTTTTTTAAAGTTTCGTTACCGCAAACGGAGTTTTGCATGCCGCGTTTGCTACCTTAATTGCAAGTTTACGTTGTTCGTCGCTAACCCCCTCGGGCGCATACGTTACGTTGTCTATATCCAAGCCGACCAACCCTTTCACCACGCACAACCCTGCGATAAATCTGCCCAGGTCGTAAGAAAGGTGAAAACCGTCGCGATTCAAAACGTCCCCAAGTACCGCTCTTGCGTTTTGGATCGCCGTCCCCGATGGGATTAGTTTCGAAAAGATTTCGCGAGGCAAAATTTTCGTCTGTACCGCATTCAAAATCGCCGCGTACATCTTGTCTTGCTCTCTATCGTATGCGTCAAAAGCAGGGTTATCAAATCCATTTGCATACGCCCACGTCATCTGCCAACCGTACGCGGGATTGCCTTTTGCTAAAACCGTTACGTACGCCATCAACTCGTCCACGTCGTCGTACGTTTCCGCAAGTCCGCTACGTCCGCTCTGCTGTTGCGTAAAGATAAAATCCCATTCCCTTTCCACAATAGCGTCGCTCATTTTAAATTCGGGAATTATCTGCCATTCGTCGTCGGTATTTTTCCAATATTCGTAAGCAGGCAAATCCCCACGCGCATTTTCACAATGCGAGCTAAGCGGACAGCCACCGATATACAAATTGCCGAGCTTTATATCTTCTACGCCGAGATTTTTCAAAATTTTGTATACCCATTCCATTGCGTCAACGGAAAAACTGTTACCGATACCCAAAATTTTAACCGATTTTTTCATATTTTCACAAATCCCTTGTTCGTTTTTGCGCGATTTTGCTCGCATTTTAAAACGCGTCGTTTTTATTCTTAATACATTATAACATATATTTTTTTACTTGTCTATATATGTGCGAAAGATTGACAAAAAAAATTTTTTATGATACAATATGAACACAAACGCGCAAAAACGCGCAAAACAATCAAAAACCACCCCGAAAACGGGGCGAAAACGAGGTATTTTATGGCGCTTACCGAACGACAAAACGAAATTTTAAAGACTTTACGTGAAAAAAAGAGCGCAGGCGTTGCGGCGCTCGCCAAAGATTTATACGTCAGCGAAGCAACCATCCGCCGCGATCTGGCGGAAATGAAGAGCATGGGTTTGATTGAACGCAGCCACGGCGGCGCGTTACTGCCCGAAAACGCAGATGAAATTTCTATCTTTTTCCGAATGGAAAAAAACGCAGGAGAAAAGGAGCGCGCCGCAACGAAGGCGTTGCCCCATATCCCCCCGTTTAAGTCGGTTTTTGTCGACAGTTCGTCCACGGCGCTTGCCCTTGCCGAACGAATTGATTTAAATTTTAAAACGGTAGTTACGAATAATCTACAAACGGCAATACAGCTTTCTAAAAAGCCGAATATCAACCTAATCATGTTGGGCGGCAACGTGCATTTTAACACAAACTCCGCCACGGGCAGTTGGACGGCGCGACAGTTGCAAGATTTTTCTTTCGATCTGATGATCTCGTCCTGCGCGGCTGTGATCGGCGGCGACGTTTTCGAACGCTCGATTGAGCAAAAAGAGATCAAACGGGTGGCGTTTGATCATTGCAAAACACGCATTTTACTCATTGACCACACCAAATTTTCAGCCAACGGCACGTACCGTCTAGCGGCACTTTCCGATTACGACGTCGTGGTAACCGACGATACACCCCCCGCCGAGCTTGATTTAACCAACGTAAAAATTGTGTACTAATTTGCTTGCATTTCTAAAAATTTTGTACTATAATGGTGGCGTAAGGAGCATACTATGATACAGGATTTACACGCACACACCTATTATTCGTTCTGCTGTCAGGACAAGCCCGAAACCGTAATCGAAACGGCAATCTCCGCAGGGATTCAGCAGTTGGGCATTTGCGACCACAGCTACGGCGTAGGCTGCGCGCGCACAGAGCTTTGCTGGGATAAAGGCACACGACTGGACGCAAATTACGAAAATACGTTGATACGCTATTTCGACCATATGCGCTTACTCCGCGACAAATATGCAAAACGCATCAAAATTTTGTGCGGCATCGAAGTTTGTACCCTTATGAGCAAGGACAGCTACGCCCTGCCTTACAGCGCGGATATTTCCTTTTTCGATTATGCGCTCGTGGAAAATCTCGACGATCCCAACTCCTTTTTAAACGGCGATATTTTTGATTTCGCAAAGCGCTGGGGCTGTCCCATAGGGATTGCGCACACCGATTTATTTGCTTTCTGCGCGGCGCGTGGCGAAGAGCCGAACCGCTATTTTAAACGGCTCGCCGAGGCGGGTATTTTCTGGGAAATCAACGTCAATTACGACAGCTTACATTCCTTTAAACAGCACGACTACGTAACGGAGTTTTTCAAGAACAAAACCCAACAGGAAATCGTCAAAAAATCGGGCGTAAAGCTCTCCGTTGGTTTCGATAGCCATATTGCCAAAGAATACAAACCGCAAAAGGTAAAAACCGCCTGTCAACTGATACAAAATATGGGCATTAAGTTGGTATTTGAAAATAAAATTTTTTAAGCCGAAAAAACATGCAAAAACCCCCTTACCCGCGATACGGGTAAGGGGGTTTCGTTTTTATACCATTTTTGTTTTGCTGTTATTTCACTCGAAAATCAATCGTCCAAAACCTTTGGTTACGTGGAAATTGATCTCTTCATCGTTCGTCGGACACGCCGACAAATACTCATCGTTTTTATGGTCTATGCGGTAAATATTTACCCGCCAAGGCAGATTTGTCGCTCTTTTTATATCTTCTTCGTTTTTAATCATAAAGGTAAAGGGAATTTCCACTTCCGTCGTCCACCAACCGTTTTCCACTTCGATTTTCCAAACGACTCCGTCTTTCGGGCCGTCTTCCCCATGCGAATACCCGCGATGACCGTCAGGATTAAAAATATGTCCGGTAAACCATGCCCCCGTCGGTGCAAAATCCACTTCGTAATACCACTCCTCACTGCCATAAGGGGAAAGGAAGATTTCCACCGCGTCCGCGTTCCATACCGTTTCGTTTTTATATTCCCCGCGATAGGGCGTAAAAAATTCGTCGCCTTGCGCTTCAATCTTGACTCGTATCCCCTTTTCCGTATAACAAAGGGACGCATAGGTCTTTAATGTCGCCGCGCCGCCATAGCGCGCTTCCCCAAGCAAATATCTTTCACCAAACACCCCTTTTTTTGCCACCAACATTTTCATATGCCTACTCCCTTGCTTTTATCTATTTCAGTATATCATATTATCTTCTTTTATGCAAGCGTGTAAAACGAAAAAAACAACTTTTTATCCCCCGACACATGCCCGAAACATAGTAAAAAAGACGAGCTTTTCACTCGTCCTTTTTTTATTAAATTGACGTTTCTTCGTCTGGCGTCTGCGGGTGTTGCTGCGGTATCCCAATCCTTCCAACAAAGGGTGTAACGATCGCTAAAACGAGCCCAATCACCCCATAAATTACCGATCGAATAATCATCTTACTCTCTTCCGCATCCATCCAATCGCTAAAAGACAGACCGTCGTACACTTTTTTCAACGCAACGAAATGCAACGCCGCTGCAATCACCAAAAAGACAAACAAACAAATCAACGACGCTTTTAAACCGTCGCTTCTCTTAACTATTTGTTTTTCCATCGCCTTTGCCGCAATTTGCATCGAAATATACAAACAAAGCACGTAACCGGCAAGCAAAGCGTGTACCGTCCGCAAATCAGAATTTTTCGTAGTAATCACACTCTCAATATACGACAAGAAGATATAAAGTAAAGACCCTTCCCTCAATAAAAAATGTCTTAAAACGATTACCAAGAATACGGCGATTACCGCGGTTAAAACAGCGCTTAAAACGGTATGCAAGATAGTATTTTTTCCATCGAATCCGTCAATCAACACTCTTGCAACTGCATACGCCACGACCATCCATAACGCCACGTTCCCTATTACGGTTAAATCCACGCTAGGCTTGCCGTAAATTACGAAAGCGTATATGATAAAACCAAGCGCCCAGCCCAATACTTTTTTTAAACGTTTGCTTATACGTCTGCAAACCTTGTTCCAACCAAGTTCTTCAATGCGTACAAAGGGTATCCAGCTAAGCGCAAGATGCAACACGACCATAAAGAAACACAAAATCGACATCACGGGAAAGATGAGATCCAATATAATCATAAAAAGAGCCGCGATCCCGCCGCCGTCATTAGATATCAATTCAAGATTCAACTTAACCGTTTCTATCATCCCTTTAATGTAAGCGCTAAGATCTCCAGTAATCAGCTTAATTTCGTCGATAACCCGTACAATCCCATACGTTTCCTGTCCATAAAACTCAACCAAACCAACCAAAAAGAACACGCCAAGAGCCAGCAAAACACCAAACGCAACAAATGCGACGATCTTTGCCGTAGGCGCGCTACCCGTTTGTTTCTCCATATCTTTGTCCTCCACATTACATACATTCTTGACAAATTATTTTTATTCGTTGTTTTATTATATTATAACATCTTTTATTTGTCAAGTTATTTTATCCTCATTCGCAATCAAAAAAATTCCCCGTGCAACTGCGCAACACGCAAAAAAAATCGGCACGTTTTTACCGCAACCGATTTCGTTCAAAATATTTTATTTATCGTTGCGCCGCCGCAACAAAACTGTCCTTTACCAAGTTGAACACTTCTTGATTCGCCGCGGCGATTACGCCGTCGTCGCCAAAGCGGTATGTCCCGCCCTGCAAATTGCACACTAACGCCCCCGCTTCTTGGCAAATCAATAAACCCGGAGCAATATCCCACACGTTGCGGGTGATGATCACGCAAGCGTGCGTTTTCCCCGACGCCGTAAAGGCAAAATCCATGCATGCGCCACCAAACATACGCATTTTTGCAATTTTTGGGAATATTTTTGCGATCGCTTCGTGTTCAATACGCGCCGTCTCGACGTTACGATGCGGATAATCTCCCACGCTAACAAGTGCATTTTGCAATTCCACGCCGTCCGCCACCCGAATTTTTTCGCCGTTACACCATGTGCCCTCGCCCTTTACCGCATAATACCATTCGTTAAAATGGGGTAGATAGATCACGCCCAAAACCGTTTCGTTGTTTTCAATCAACGCCGCCTGCACGCCGTACAATTTCGATCCGTTTGCCATATTGCACGTGCCGTCGATCGGATCGAGCGACCATACTCTTCCCACCGTCTTCGGCGCGGAAGAAAATTCTTCCCCCTGTACCGTATCGCAAGGAAACGCCTTTTTAATCTCATCCGTTAAAAATCGTTCGATATTCAAATCAAGATCAGTAACAAGATCAAACGCCCGTTTCTGCGTCACCGTCCGTTTCTCGGTTGCGAATTTTTCATACGCAATCGTAATCTGTTCTTTGATAAAATTCAATTCCTTTTCGTATCGCATAATTTTAAATAATCAACTGATCAAGCTCCGTCAATTCGCCGTTTTCATACAGCACCGTTTTGACTTCATATTTCCCAAACGAGAGCGGTAATCGCGTACCGTCTACCGCCAAATGCGTTTCTACGCCCTTGTCCACGTTGTTCAAAAGACGGAACAAAATCCCCGTTCTACCGTCCGCTTTTTTCATGGTAACAAGCGACACCGTATCATCGCCGAGTGAAACGTCAAATACTTTCGGCTCAGCCGTACGCGGAGTAGGGAAGATATTCATGGCATAAGATTTTTGTGTGAATTCCTGCGTCGCACGTTCCAGCTGTGCTCTATCCACAACCCCTAAACGGAAACTAAAACGGTTTTCGCCTTGATCAACTTTTTTAGTGAAGCGATCAAGGGGAATCAACGGCCGATCAGGAATCGGATGCGCGCAATAGGTAACACCGCGAACAAGCGACATGTATAACGCACCCTTCTCAAAATGGCTGCCATATACGCTGTCATTCATCAGAACAAGACACTTTTCACCGTTATCCACCGCTACGAAACGGTGCGCCACGTTCTCGCGCCCGTCCATAAACAGTTCTTCCGTTCCAAACGCCGTTTGCCCAACGAGCGTTCCGCTGATTGCAACGGGCACTTTCAACTTGACAAACTTATCTACGTCGCCCATAAACACGCGAACGTCCACATCCACGAAATCGTTATTTTTGTAGATTTTATACAACACTCTCGCGCGCGTATTCTCTTTTTCAAAGAACGTTTCTATTCCCAGATAAATTTCACCGTCTTCGACAACCTGAATACTTTGCATGTTTTCAAATACGCCGCTCGGTTTTTCAGACAATACAAACGGATGCTCATTTTCACCCATGCGTTTTTGTTGTTGCGCGGACATTCCCCAAGGATCGGCGTTGTCGTCGAACATAACGGGCAAAAAAGCGTCTTTTACGTACTCCACGCCGTCGATTGCGTATTTCCTTAACAGCCCCATTTTTCCATCGATTTCTACGTATTTTCTGCCATCGTCATAAACAAGATTTTCTGATTTTTTCCACCCTTCCGCATTCTTAAATTCGATATACACCCCGTAACGGCTAAGTTGCATCGGCGCAAGCTCCGCCTCAAACACAATGCGTTTACGCCAATCCAGCGTAAGATTGCTCTCTTCTTTGATCACTTGATACTTGATGGGATTCCCCTTGTCATCCAGTACGCGGATATGCGCTACTTTTTCCGTATCCCAATTTTGATCGGCAAGTGAAAATTCGCACTCCACGTTCTCTTTAACGATGTACGGATGAGGATTGAACACAACGACGGGGTATTCTCCCGCGCCCGCCGGTTCTTGTGCCGCGGAAAGAGCAAAATACGCCCTGTTTTTTAATCGATCGGCATCCAACAAACCGTGATTTAAGAGCATTAAACCATTGTCTTCACCGCTCTGGATACACGTGCCAGGCAATACGTCGTGAAACTCCGCATTCAAAAGATCTTGCGTGATCTCATGGAGCTTTTCTTCGGGATATTCTTGCAAAGCCCCCACAGCATATGCCGTTGAAAGCATTTTTTCCGTCAAATACAACTCGCTTTCCAGCTTCGCGTGCATCTTCTTGATTTTATTCATAGACGTATAGCAGCCGGGCATAGATATACGCAAAGATTTATCCCAAACCGCCGTCGGATTGATCTTGGCAAAAAATTCTTCGGGTGTGGAATGGATATATTTAAAATCCGTTCCCCCTTCTTTCATCATCTCGGCAATATCCGCCAAATCCTTTGCAGACGGACCGCCGCCGTGGTTACCTACACCCCAAAGTGCGCAAATCACGCTTTCGCCCTTTTCCGTGGATCGAAATTCAGCTTTTCCTTTAATATCTTCCACGGCGCGCCCCAAAGGGCTGTTATACGCGCCCGAACGGCACCCTTTAACTTCGCTACCGTCCAAACCACGCCAAATAAACTGTTCGGCAGGCAATTCCGCATCCCAATGATAGGGGCGCATGAAAAGATAACTATCCTGTCCGCATTTTTTTAAAATTTGCACCAACCCAACGGTATGCCCAAACGGATCGAAATTGATCGCCGTCGTCGGCTCTTTGCCAAATTTTTCTTTAAAATACCGTTTCCCTTCTTGGATCTGACGTACGAAAGTTTCACCTGCGGGCATATTGCAATCAGGTTGCAAATACCAGCCCCCCATGATATGCCATTTGCCACGCGCAACCAAATCTTTGATACGCTCAAACAACGCGGGCGCGTACTCCTCTACGTATTTATACACCGTCACTTCGTTGTGACAAAAAACGTAATCAAACTTTTCCGCAAGATTGACAGCTGATTGAAAGGTGGAAAGCACCGCGCTTGCCCCTTCCGGCCAATCCCATTGCCAAATCGGATCTAAGTGTGCATTACAAATTAAATGAACTTCTTTCATATACGTTACCTATCGTTTAACCTTTGAGCATTTAATCTCTTAAATAACCCCTTTTTTGATCAAAATATTGGCATAAATTGCGGTTTCCCCCGTAGCAATTACCGCATACGCCTTTTTTGAACGTTCGTAAAACGCTTGGCGTTCCATCGTGCCTTCGCGAAGATTGTCGTCTAGGTTGTTTGCCACGTCTATATATTCCGCCCAAATCGTCGGCGTAGGATCACCCTGCGTCGTTTCCATAAAAATAAAATTCTTATCCGCATACGTATCAAGCGGGATCATCGTCAGCACCGCTTTCAATATCTCCACGCCACCGTGGCCGTCTGCGCGTACTACTCTCTGCCCGTGGCTTGCACTCGGGAAATTGCCGTCCGCTATCAATATCTCGTCGCCGTGCCCCATTTCTGCAAGAATTTTTAAAAGCTCTGGAGATAAAATTTTCGGTACGTTTTTTAACATAATCTTTCATCCTTTAAATTTAAATTTTTATCGAAAAAAACGTGTTTTTTCTTATTTTTCATTTTACTATACTTTCTTGTATTTGTCAATCTTTTGCAAAAATTATCTCGCATATCAAGCAAAAAACAACGCGAACGTTTTTATCCGTCCGCGCCGATTTTCAACGTGCCTTTTATAAAACGGGAAAACCCGCTTTTTCATGTGCCTCAATCAACTCGTCGCACATTGCGATTATATCGTCGATAGAAAGTTCCGCCGCTGTGTGTGGATCTAACATTGCCGCATGATATATATGCTCTTTTTTGCCCATAGCCGCAGCCTCAATCGTCAAAAGTTGCGGGTTAATGTTCGTCATATTCATTGCCGCGCATTGTACGGGCAATCTGCCTACGCGCGTTGGCTGCACTCCGTTGCCGTCCACAAGGCAGGGCACTTCCACACACGCGTCCGCAGGTAGATTTTCAATCAAGCCGTCGTTCAGTACGTTGCCGCCAATCTTATACGGCGTGTTCGTTACCACTGCTTCCATAATCCGCGACGCATATTCGTGCGACCGAACGTGTTCGATTTCGCCCCCGCCAAGCAACTCTTCACGCTGTTTTGTCCAATCGGCGATCTGATTTACACAACGACGAGGATATTCGTCCAAAGGAATATTGAACTTTTCGATCAGCTCGGGATATTTGGATTTGATATAGAAGGGATTGTATTCGGCGTTGTGTTCCGAACTTTCGGTGCAGTAATAGCCAAACTTATCAATATAATCGAACCGCACCATATTATGGTGTTTTTCTTCCCCATTCTTTTTCTTCGCTAAACGGCGAATTTCAGGATATAAATCTTTCCCGTCCTTATCGCGTACGTCTAACAACCAAGCCATGTGGTTGATACCCGCAATATACTCACTACCAATTTGTCCGTGGTCAAGCCCCAATTGCCCAAAAAGATCAGACGTACATACCTGTACGCTGTGGCACAATCCCACCGTCTTAACTTTGGTATAGCGGAGCATATATCCCGTTAAAATTGCCATCGGATTGGTATAATTTAACAACCACGCGTTAGGACACACTTCTTCTATGTCTTGCGCAAACTCCTTCATCACCTTGATCGTACGAAGTCCACGGAAAATGCCGCCAATCCCCAGCGTATCGCCAATCGTTTGCCGCAAACCGTACTTTTTAGGGATTTCAAAATCAATCACAGTACAAGGCTCGTATCCACCTACTTGTATCGCGTTCACGACAAAATCCGCCTGCGAAAGCGCCGCTTTTCTTTGCGATTCGCCAAGGTATTTTTCAATACGCGCTTTGCCGCCGTTATATTTTTTATTAAGACTGTCCACGACAATAAAAGAATCCTGCAAGCGTTCCTCATCAATATCGTACAACGCCACCGTTAAATCGTTGCAAAGCGCAGGGGTTACCAAGACATCCCCGATCACGTTTTTCGCAAAGATCGTACTGCCCGCGCCCAAAAAGGTAAGTTTCATTTTTATTTCTCCTTTTTCTAATTTTTTTTATTTTATCATAAAAAAGTTGTTTCGTCTATTGCTTTTTGTGACTATTTTATGGTAAAATGTTGCTAATCAAATAAGGAGCAATTTTTATGAAGCGCGAAGTGATGATTGGAAACACGAATGCACACGATCTTATCCCCATTTTTGTCGGGCATGAGATTTGCCAAAAAAACCACAAATTCGGTCCACACACACGAGATTATTATATTATTCATTTTTGCTTAAAGGGCGCGGGCAAGCTGTTTGATCAATACGGCTGCCACAAGATCGGCGCTGGCGAGTTGTTTATTATCCGCCCCGAAGAGATTACGACCTACGTCGCCGACAGCGAAAACCCGTGGGAATATGCTTGGATTGCCTTTCACGGCGATATGGCAAACATTTTTAACGCGGGAAAGTCCGTCTACGCTGTTCCTTTGGATTTTGGCGGTGATATACGCGATCTTACTCAAAACGACGTTTCTTCGCCTGCCATTTATATTTCCCTGCTTTTTCGTTTAATTCACTTGCTTTTTAATCGACAAGAAGAAACATCAACGTCAGACGTCGTCGAAAAAATAAAACAATACGTCCGCTTTAATTATATGAACGAGATTAGCGTCGCCTACCTTTCCGAGTATTTCGGATTTGAGCGGAGCTATCTGTATCGTCTTTTTCAACGCAGTTGTGGTATCGGGATTAAGGAATTTATTATAAAAACGCGTATGGAACAGGCGAAATCGTTGCTAGATAAGGGCTACGGAGTAGGCGAAACGGCGTTTGCCGTCGGATATAAAGACCAATTTAACTTTTCAAAAGCCTATAAGCGGCATTTCAGCGTACCACCCAAAGCGCAAAAGCGCTGACGTCGCATGTTTCACTTCCGCTCGATTTTCTGGCATCGAAAGCGAGTATGACGAGTGTGGCAATCTCGATCGCGATTATTACAGGATTGCCGCGCCTACTGTGGTAGGCGCGGCAATGACAGTTTTATGTCAGTGTGTACAGTTTTCTATTATACCGAGCAAACCAACTTTGTTGTGCAATCGCGTGTATCTCTTCCCTTTTTGAAATGCGCTCCACGCACTTCGTTTGGTTTGGCTGCGCCAAATCGCAAGCTGAGCGGTATGACATTCTTCTCAGCGACAACCCTACCCTTTACTTCGTTCGGTCGGTATGACACATTTATTCCCCGATAACATTTCAAAAACCACGCCCCTATGGCGTGGTTTTCTTATGGAAAAAAGAAACCGCAAGCTTTCGCTTGAAGTCGGAGGCCAAGCGG
>JAZSJN010000146.1:0-2024 GCA_045534315.1 Candidatus Scatosoma sp. | reverse complement strand
AACGTATAGGTTTGTTGACGAGTGGCGGTGATGCGCCCGGTATGAACGCAGCAATTCGAGCGGTTGTTCGTTCGGGGATTTATTATGGTATGGAAGTGTATGGGATTGAGCGTGGTTATGCAGGCTTGATCGAAGATACGGTTGTGCCTATGGAAATGCGCAGCGTTTCCAATATCGTACAGGCAGGCGGTACGAAACTCCGTACGGCAAGATGTATGGAAATGCTGACGGTAGAAGGGCAGAAAAAGGCGGTGGATACCCTTGAAAAGCATGGGATTGAGGGGTTGGTCGTTATTGGCGGCGACGGCTCGTTCCGTGGTGCAAAAGTCCTGTCCGAAAAATACGGCGTGCCCACGATCGGTATCCCCGGTACGATTGATAACGACTTGGAATACACCGATTATACGCTCGGTTTCGATACGGCGGTAAACACCTGTTTGGATATTATCAATAAGCTCCGCGATACGATGACCTCGCACGAACGTGTTTCGGTTGTGGAAGTTATGGGTAGACATTGCGGCGACATCGCATTGTATAGCGGTATCGCGTCGGGCGCGGAAATTATTGTCGTTCCCGAAATCGCGTTCAGTATGGACGAAATTGTTACCCGTATCAACCGTTCGCGCGCAAACGGTAAACATTCGAACATTATCGTAGTAGCCGAAGGGGTTATGGGTGCGGACGATTTTGCAAAACAGTTGCAGGCATGCACGACGCATTCCGTTCGTCCTACTTGTATTGGACACGTGCAGCGTGGTGGTTCGCCTTCGATGGCGGACAGAATGCTTGCGGCGCAATTCGGTAACAAAGCCGTTCGTTTGCTCAACGACGGTATCGGTAACCGCGTAGTGGGTATTCGCGACAACAAAATTATCGATATGGATATTATCGAGGCTGTTTCGATGAAAAAGAAGTTCAACTACGAGCTTTACGAAACGTTGCAAATGATTTCCATGTAACAAATATAAAACGACGATCGTCTGTAAAGGCGGTCGTTTTTTAATTGCTGACGGTCGATAAAAAATATTTCGTCTTTTTTGTGTTTGGGTATTGAAATTTAAGGGTATGTATGATATAATATGATTAAGAGATCGAACGGACAGAAAACGTTCGGTTTTGGGGGAAAAGATAACGTGATTTTAACAGTTTGCATGAGTCCTTGTACGGACGTTACAATAGAACTGGATTCTTTTAACGTGGGAAAAACGAACGTCGTAAAACGGAAAGCGTTGAGCTTTGGCGGTAAGGGATTAAACGTAGCGATTGGGGTGAAACGTCTTGGTGCGGAATGTCATACGACGGGCATTATGTACAATGAAAACGGCTACATGTTTGAAAACGCGTTGGACAGAGAAAACGTGCCGTTTACGTTCGTTTGGAATAAGGGCAGAGCAAGAGAAAATTATAAATTTATCGATCGTCGCGCGATGCTGACGGAAGTTAACGACGTGGGGGAAGAAGTGTCGACGGAAAAGACGGACGAAGTCCTTGCTATGGTGCGTATGCTCTCCGCCCGCAGCAACGTTGCCGTTCTTTCTGGCGGCTTGCCGCGCGGGATAGCTCCGTCCTATTACGCCGAGCTTGTCAAAGCGGTGGACGATCGGTGTTTGAAGATTGTAGACGCGTCGGGTGCGCGTATGTTTGCGGCGTTGGATCAGGGCGTAGACCTTGTAAAACCGAACATTGACGAGTTGGAAGATGCGATTGGCAAGCAGATCGAGAGTAAGGAAGATATGCTTGCGGGGTGTTACCAACTAATCGAACGGGGCGCAAAACGAGTATTGCTTTCACTAGGGAAACGCGGTGCGGTCATAACCGACGGGCGCGAAAATTATTTTTGTAAGAGTTTGCAGGTGGCGGTCAATTCTACGGTCGGCGCAGGTGACGGTATGGTGGCGGCAGCCGCCGTACAATTGGAAAAGGGCGCGTCCTTGCCCGAAATATTGCGCGCGGGCGTAGCGGCAGGTACGGCAACGGTCATGACGGTGGGACAGACTTCATTCACAAAAGAAAAATACAACAAG
>JAZSJN010000051.1:0-3900 GCA_045534315.1 Candidatus Scatosoma sp. | reverse complement strand
TAGCCGTTATCGATGAGATTGTGTCGGATATTTCCAAACAGGTATATAACAGCATGGAGGGGGAAATTACCACCAAGGAAATCGGCGAAATGGTAATGGACCGCTTAAAGAAAACGGACGAGGTGGCGTACGTGCGCTATGCGTCCGTGTACCGCTCCTTTAAGGATCTTTCTTCGTTTATGACGGAGCTGAAACAAATGATGAAGACGGATAAGGAAAAAAAGAACGGCTAAACGTTTTTGAACGCGTACCGTATCGGGGGTAATTGCCGATTTGCGCGTTTTTATAGATTATAGATGAAAAATATTTACGGTGGATATATGAGAAAGCAGACGAAGCTCGTAACGGTCGGTGGTGTAAAGATCGGCGGAGGCGAACGTGTAAAAATTCAATCGATGACGACGACCAAAACGTCGGACGTGGAAAAGACGGTGGCGCAGATTGCGGCTTTGGAAAAAGCGGGCTGTGAGATCGTGCGTGTAGCGGTGTCCGACGAAGAGGACGCATCGGCGATCAAGCAGGTCGTCGAAAAAATCGCTCTGCCGCTCGTGGCGGATATTCATTTTTCGCCAAAGCTCGCGGTCATGGCGATTGAAAACGGAGCAAATAAGGTGCGTATCAATCCTGGCAATATCGGCGGGGAAAACGAGATTAAATACGTTGCTGATTGCGTCAAAGCACATAAAATTCCCGTGCGCGTGGGCTCGAATACGGGCAGTATTGAAAAGAATTTTTTGGAAAAATACGGAAGAAGCGAACGGGCGTTGGTAGAAAGTGCGCTTTTCAACGTCGGTATTTTGGAAAAGTTCGGCGTAAACGATATTGTGATTTCGGTAAAGGCATCGGACGTACCGCTCACGGTTAGGGCGTATACGTTGCTTTCAGAAAAAACCGATTATCCTTTGCACCTTGGCGTAACGGAAGCGGGTACGACGGAAAGCGGTGTGGTAAAAAGCGCAGTAGGGATTGGCAGTTTATTGCTTAACGGCATTGGGGACACGATCCGTGTTTCGCTCACCGACGATCCCGTGCAGGAAATTTATGCGGCAAAAAATATTTTGCGCGCGTGCGGGTTGGAAGAAGAGTTTGTCGAAGTGGTGTCCTGTCCCACTTGCGGGCGTTGCGCTTGGGAGAGTATGTCGCTTGCGAACAAGGTAACGGAGTTTGTCCGTTCTTATCAAAAACGTGCAAAAATTGCGGTGATGGGGTGTGTTGTAAACGGACCAGGTGAAGCGAAAGACGCCGATTTGGGGATTGCGGGCGGTAACGGATCGTGCCTGATCTTTAAAAAGGGCGTGGCGTATAAAAAAGTGTTGGCGAAAGACGCCGAGGAAGAATTTTTCAAGGAAATTAGGTTGTTGTTAGATGGCGAGTAAAACGGGAGAATATTTGGCGGAGATCCGCAGCTTGGACGGATTAAAAAACGCAATCTTATGCGGAATATCCGTCAGCAAACGGGAGAATAGCGCGGAGTTTTTTCTGGTAACGGACAAGACGTATTCGACGCAAGAAGAAAACGCGGCACGGGAAGTATCGCAACGATATTTGCCCGCGGATTTTTCTGCGCGCGTTAAAATTGTAAAACGCGTGCCCGACGCGCAGATTGTCGGGGATAAGATTTTCGATTTCATCGGCAAGAATTTTCCTGCGGCGGCGGCTTTTTTAGAGCGGGAAAATATCAAAGTGGAAATGCTTTCTAGCGGCGCGAATTTTTACGTGGAGATCGCCTCGGGGGAGCAGACTTTATTTTCTTCGGGAAAGATACTTGACGAGACGAGTAAATATCTGATGAGTGGATATTGCGGTAGCTTTTACGGCAACGTACGGATTGTGGAAAAAGTTGCGCCCGATGTGTCGATTTTGGAAGAGAAAGTAGAAGACCAGGAAGAGATTATTCCGTTGGAAATCAGACGATTTCCGATTGAAAATTATAAAAAAATCGATGGCGCAGACACGTATGAACAGTTGACAAAGGCGGTGTACATAGCCGATTGCCTTAACGTCGAAGGGACGTATACGGTGTGCGGCAACGTGACGTATATCGAAGAGATTAAGTACGTAAAACATAATGAAGAAACGGGGGAAGATACGGAAAAGACTCGTTTTTCGGTGACGATAAACGACGGGTCGGGCGGACTTCGTACGACTTATTTCCCCAAGAAAGCGACTGTGGAAAAAATCCGCGAGATCAAGGCGGGGGACAAGATTATGATCACGGGCGCGAACGAAGAATATAAGGGCTCGAAATCTTTTAAGGCGGCAAAGATCAATTTGGGTACACCCCCCGAAGGATTTGTCCCCGAAGAAAGAAAGAGTAGACCTGTGCCGAAGTTTTATCACACGGTCTTCCCTGAACCATATGTGGATTATACGCAGTCGGGATTGTTTGAAGATCGCTTTGTGCCCGACGATTTGAAAAAGCACGTGTTCGTTTGTTTTGACTTGGAAACGACGGGCTTGAACAACAACCCCGCTATGGGTAAAATGGACAGAATTATCGAGCTTGGCGCGGTAAAGATTGTAAACGGCGAGATCGTGGAAAAATTTTCGTCCTTTGTGGCGTGTCCTGAACGGTTATCAAAAGAAATTATCAATTTGACGGGAATAGAAGACGCCGATTTGGTCGGTGCGCCCGAATACGAACAGGTGCTTGCCGATTTTTATAAATTTACCGACGGTGCGGTCTTGGTGGGGCATAACGTGACGTTCGACTACCGTTTCGTGTCCTATTATGGGGAACAATGCGGATACATTTTTGATAAAAAACAATACGATACTTTGCATTTAGCGCAGGAAGTTTTGCGTGGACGGTTGGCAAATTATAAGTTGAACACGGTTGCCGATTATTACGGATTTACCTTTAATCATCACCGCGCGTTCGACGACGCGTGCGTGACGGCAAAGGTGTTTATTGAGTTGGTAAAAGCGAAAGGGAAATTAGAGTAAATCTAAATTTGGCGGAGGACGTGTCGCGATGAAAGGCAGAAAAGCGATAGAATATATCAAGAAATTGTGCGCGGAAAAAGGGATTTCCTATCTGGACGTGCGCCTTTATAAAGGGTATGAAGAATTGTTTTCCTACGGAGTAGCGAATGGGGAACAGTCAACAGGAAAGGAACGGCTGTATCTGTTTTCTGCAACCAAACCAATGACGGTCGTTTGCGCGATGCGGCTCATTGAAGAAGGGAAAATGTCTTTGGACGATACCGTGGAAAGCTATCTTCCCGCGTATAAGGACGCCTTTTTGCTTGATAAAAACGGTAATGCCGCTTTGACAAAAAATAAGATGACGATACGTCATCTTTTGACCATGTCCGGGGGGCTTTCGTACGACGTGCAGACGAAACCCGTGCAAGATCTATTGCAAAAAACGGATGGAAAACCTACCACGGAGCAGGCGGTGAGCGCGTTTATAAAAACACCCTTATCGTTTGAACCGGGGGAACGTTTTCAATACAGCCTGTGCCACGACGTTTTGGCGGCGGTGATTGAAAAGGTAAGCGGCAAACGTTTTTCTGCGTATATGAACGAGATTATTTTTCAGCCGCTCGGCATGACGGATAGCGGTTTTCATACTGAAAGCAAGGGTATATACGACATGTATGACTGCGACGAAAATGGTAAAATATGGCAAATCGAGCCGTATAACCGTTTGGTCTTAGGAGAGAATTATGACAGCGGCGGCGCGGGCGTAATTTCCAACGTGGACGATTATGCGAAATTTGCGGTGGCGCTTGCAAACGGTGGCGTGGCGGAAAACGGCGTACGCCTGTTAAAGGAAAAGACCTTGGAAGAAGTGCGTTCGACGGCGCACGCAGATATGCAGGTGGAAAACGCCTTTACCTGCGTACAAGGCGGCGAATACGCGTACGGTCTGGGAAGTCGGAGGCCAAGCGGTCT
>JAZSJN010000014.1:0-2403 GCA_045534315.1 Candidatus Scatosoma sp. | reverse complement strand
TGGGATAAGATTTCCCGTATGGCAATTATGTCTTACAACACCGTAAAAATGGCAAATTTGTCCGTTTATGGTTCTCATAAAGTCAACGGCGTTTCGGGCTTGCACAGCGACATTATCAAAGAAAGCATTTTCAAGGATTTTTACGATTATACCCCTGAAAAATTCACAAACGTAACAAACGGCATAGCGCATAGACGTTGGTTGAATCAATCTAATCCCGAACTTTGCGCTTTGCTCAACGATTGCATCGGGGAAGGATACGCTAAAGACGCGTCTAAACTCGCGGCGTTTAAGAAATTCGAAAACGACGAAAGCGTTTTGAAACGTCTGGAAGAGATTAAGGCGATCAAGAAAAAGCAGTTTGCGGATTTTGCCTACAAAAAGCAGGGGGTTATCATTGATCCCAACACAATTTTCGACGTACAGGCAAAGCGTTTGCACGAATACAAACGTCAGCTTTTGAACGTTTTGCATATCATTCACGATTATTTAATCTTGAAAGAAAATCCCGACGCTCCGATACAGCCCAAGACGTATATTTTTGCGGCAAAAGCGGCGGCAGGGTATTATATGGCGAAAAAGATCATTAAACTCATTTGTTTCTTGGCGGAAGATATTCGCAAAAACCCGAAAATTGCGGCAAAACTTAACGTTGTTTATATGGAAGATTACAATGTAACCATGTCCGAAAAGCTGATGCCCGCGTCGGAAATTTCCGAACAGATTTCCTTGGCTGGTAAAGAGGCGAGCGGTACGGGGAACATGAAATTCATGATCAACGGCGCGTTGACGATCGGTACTTTGGTCGGCGCGAACGTAGAAATGAGTGAAAAAGTCGGCAACGACAATATCTATATCTTCGGTTTGAAAGCGGACGAAGTATCCGAAATTTGGCGCAACGGATATTCGGCGAGCGTTTATTATAATAACGATCCGAATTTGCGTAAGATTATTGAAGCGCTCATTATCGGTTTTAACGGCGAATCTTTTGCAGATATCGCGAATTATCTGTTAACAGGTAGTCCCGTTGCAGATCCGTATATGTGTATGGCGGATTACGAATCGTATCTTGCAACGCAGGCGGAAATGTCCCGCTTGTATGCAACTGACAAGCGTAGTTGGAATCAAAAATCCTTGCGTAATATCGCGGCGGCAGGGTATTTTGCTGCGGACAGAAGTATCAAGGAATACGCTGAAAACATCTGGAATTTAAAGGCTTTGCACGATTAATCTTCAGAGATTGGCTATCCTTGAATACTTTTCGAAATTTTACACAAATTATTATAAAACCGACAAAAAGCTGTAATGAATTTTACGGCTTTTTATCGGATTAAAAGGCTATTATCTCTATGCAATTTTATTTTAATCCCTTGGATACTGCCTGCAAAAATATTGTTGGCGGTATCCGTGAAGGGCAAATTTTGCAACTGAATATTTATTGTTTACGCGATAGCGGGAATTTTCACCAAAATTACGGCGAAAAGGGACTTTTTTGCCACGAAACACCTGAGATCGAAGATTGTATCAAGCCCGAAAACGATGCGTTTTTACGCCTGAATCGCGACGGCGAACAAGCGGCTTTACACCCGATGAAAATCACCGATTTCGGATGGACCATTTCCTTGTCTTTTTCGGAAATTGGCTTGTATTTTTACAGTTTTATGATCAAAAACGTAGGAAATATCGCCTGTGGATATTTAGAAATGGGGTATTTGACGGAATCGGAACACGTAAACGGCTTTTTACTGACCGTTTCATCGGCTGATTATCACACGCCCGATTGGTTTAAAGGCGGCGTCATGTATCAAATTTTTCCCGACCGTTTTTGTAAGGTTGGTCAGCCGCCCGTAATGAAAGGCAGGATTAACCGCGAAGATTGGGGCGGTACGCCGTCGTTTTTGCCAAATGCACAAGGAAAAGTGTTAAATAACGACTTTTTTGGCGGTAATTTCAAGGGAATTCAAAGTAAATTGCCATATTTAAAATCGCTTGGTGTTACGGTAATTTATTGCAATCCCGTTTTTGAAGCGGCCTCTAATCACCGTTACGATACGTCCGATTATAAGAAAATCGATCCCATTTTGGGTACGGAAGAAGACTTTGCCGCTTTGGTAAATGATGCAAAAAAAGTGGGGATTCGCGTGATTTTGGACGGTGTTTTCAATCATACGGGCGATAACAGCGTATATTTTAACAAATACGGCGTATATCCAAGCGTAGGCGCATATCAATCGAAGGATTCTCCGTATTATTCGTGGTATTCGTTTCAGGAATTCCCGAATAAATACAGCAGTTGGTGGGGAATCGATATTTTGCCCGAAGTCAATGAAAATTCCGAAGAGTATCAAAATTTTATCTTTGGAAAAAATGGAGTATTAAAGAAATGGCTTGGCTTTGGAATTG
>JAZSJN010000040.1:0-3020 GCA_045534315.1 Candidatus Scatosoma sp. | reverse complement strand
TTGTCAAGGCTTCTTCCTGATCGTGCGTAACGTAGATAAAGGTAATGCCAAGGCGTTTGTGCATGGCTTTGAGTTCCAATTGCATTTCTTTACGCATTTTTAAATCGAGCGCGCCGAGTGGCTCGTCCAACAGCAAAATTTGGGGTTCGTTTACGATCGCGCGCGCAATGGCAATACGTTGCTGCTGGCCGCCCGAAAGGGTGGAAATACTACGCTTTTCAAAGCCTACAAGGTCCACGACGTCCAAAGCCTTACGGACTTTTTCCATGATATCCGCTTGGGGAATTTTTTGATACTTGATTTTTGTGTTTCCGTGTTTATCGGTAACCGTCGTTTCTACCCGTTGCAATTTTAAACCGAACGCGATATTTTCAAAAACGTTCAGATGGGGGAACAGGGCGTATTTTTGGAAGACGGTATTGACGGGGCGTTTATTCGGGGGAAGATGGGAAATATCTTCGCCGTTGAACAAAATTTTACCGCTCGTGGGCATTTCAAAACCTGCGATCATGCGCAAAGTGGTGGTTTTACCGCAACCCGACGGACCGAGAAAGGTGATAAATTCGCCTTTCCTCACGTAAAAATTGATATTTTCGACAATGGTTACGCCGTCGAACTCTTTGCAGACGTCAACCAACTCAATGATATGATTGTTTTTATCCGTATTTTTTGTCATAGTCGTAATTCTCCCAAATCTTTCGTGGTGGATTGTGTGATCAAATTAGAAATTCGGCGGGGTGGAGATCCATAAAAATCTCGCTTTTCCTTTTCCTTTATTATATATAGAGTGGGGTTTGTTCGCCGTGTAATAGAAAGCTTCGCCTCTTTTACAAACGTGGTGTTTATTTCCTAAAACAATGGCGATCTTGCCTTCTAAAACGTACCCAAACTCTTCTCCTTCGTGGGGGATGTCGCCTGCGGTGGAGGCGCCTTCGGCAAGCTCCACGTGAATCGGCTCCATCATATTTTTCTGCGCGTTTGGAATCAGCCAATTTTGCACGACGCCGTCCGCGTCCTTTTCAATAAACTCGTTTTTCGAGAAAACGATTTTTTCTTCCGTTTCTTCTTGGAAAAATTCCGAAAGGTTGCTGCCAAGCGCTGAAAGAATGTCGGTAAGCGTCGCAATCGACGGACTGTTTAGATTGTTTTCTAATTGCGAAATATATCCCTTTGTCAGCTCGCAACGATCGGCAAGCTCTTCCTGTGTCAAACCCTTTTGGTTTCGCATTTGTTTAATTTTCTTTCCCAAATTCATAAACGTCTCCCAATCGGTGTTTTTTGTCTAAAAGTTTAGTAATTGTAAACTTTTTGCTTTGTTTCGCCAATCCTTTAAAAGGTTTGTTTAAAATAAACGAAAAGTTTAGTAAAAATAAACCTAAAAGTGATATTATTATATAGGAAACGCGCGCGTATGTCAAATGTTTGTAAGGGATTTTGTAAAGTTTTTTGGGCGGGACAAAAAAAATATTCCCCAACCCGAAGAATGGGGTGGGGAATATTGCTTAGATAAGTGGAAAATTCAAGAAAAGAAAAATCACGAAAAAAGGGGCATGCCATAGGGCATACCCTCATATTTATAATATGCAGAAATATTATAAAAAGATTTTAGTTCAGAGCAGCAAGTTTTTTCGCCAACTTCGCTTTTCTGTTGTTTGCGTTGTTCTTATGGATAACGCCTTTGGTTACTGCGCCGTCGATAGCGGAAACGGTTTCAGGGAACAACTTCGTAGCTGCTTCCTTATCGCCAGCTTCAACTGCTGCGAGAAACTTCTTGACCTGCGTCTTCAAAGCGGATTTAATTGCTTTGTTTCTCATGGTCTTTTTGTCGATAACCAAAACTCTTTTCTTTGCGGATTTAATATTAGGCATAATGATCTCCTTATTTGTCCTTTTTTTCTTATTCAATACAAAACTGCGTAGATTATTTTAGCATAATTTTTTTTGAAAGTAAACTGTTTTTCAAGGGAAAAATGCGAAAAAGACTAAAAATTTCAAAAATTTTCCGTATTTTGGGAGGTGCGAGTGAAAATACCTGGGGGAGGCATTGCTTTTTTTGATAGCGGCGTGGGCGGATTGACCGTTTTAAATAGCTGTCAAAAACGTTTTATAAATGAAACGTTTTACTATTACGGCGACAATAAACGCGCGCCTTATGGCAATTTACCGTCCGCATTGATCAGGCGCTACGTAAACGAGGGGTTTGATTTGTTTGAAAAATTACAGGTGAAAGCGGTCGTGCTCGCCTGCAATACGGTGACGGCTTTATGTATAGACGATTTACGCGCGCGCTATACCTTTCCGATTATCGGGGCAGAACCTGCGATCACGTCTGCTGCCAAGGATGGGGGAGAGATTTTCGTTTTGACGACGCGCGCAACGTTTAATAGTATTCGCTTTCGCGCGCTGTGCGAAAAGGTTTCTCAAAAATATCCACAGGCACGTTTAAAATTGTACGCGTGCGACGGCTTGGCGGGGGAGATTGAAGAGCATTTTACCGACGCCTTTTACGATTTTACCCGCTTTTTGCCACGTGGTTCGCCGCGCGCCGTCGTTTTAGGCTGTACGCACTACGTATATATAAAGGAAAGGATCGCTGCTTTTTGCGGCTGTGAAGTTTTTGACGGCAACGAAGGGATTGCGCGACGGTTGTGTGTGAAATTACAACGCGAAAATATCGCATGTGTAGCGCAAAAACAGGCGCAAAAAAAGTTAAAGGTTGAAAAAAGTAGGGATGAACGACCACTTTTTCAAAAAGATTTGGGAGAGATTGGGAAAATTGACCACTTTTTGTCCCCAAATACGGAAAAAATAAAAACAAACAAAAATGCAAACAAATGTTCGTGTATAAAAACGCCAAAAAGCCTTATAATTTGCGGAGTAGAGAGAAAAAACGAGATTTACTTTTTGGGGAGCGGAGCGCAAAAAAACAAGGAGTTTTACGAACGTATGTTTGTATTTTAGGGCAAAAGTGGTCGGTTGAAGAAAAAATAGGTCGTTCTGTGGTTAAAAAAACCAAAAAA